>CAZYZB010000007.1:0-33097 GCA_964651405.1 uncultured archaeon | reverse complement strand
ATAGCAGGTATTTCATTTAATGTAACCTTACCAGATAACTCTAATACTACCTCATCAGAATCAGGAGCATCAACAAACGATGAGGAATTTAATGCTACTATGGCAACAATTGCAAATGTTAATCCTTGTGTAAAAGGAGCAAAATGGGCAAATTCTAATCTCGACAGGTGTAAAAGCATAACCATAACAAATGCAGGCACTTCAACTTTAACAGACTTCCCAGCTTATATAAATCTAACTAAAGATGGTGATATGCTTTCTAATTATCAGGATTTGAGATTCTATAATACTTCTTGTAGTAATGGTGGTAGTTTATTGGATTATGAAATAGAAAATTATACCACCAACAATGCTGACATATGGATAAGAATACCTTCTCTACAAACAACAGGAAAGATAATTTCTGTTTATTATAAGAATACTAGTGCTGTAGAATCTGGTCAAAATGCAACTGGTGTATGGGATAGTAATTATGTAATGGTTCAACACTTAAAAGAAAATAGTGGAACTTTAAATGATAGCACATTAAATGGTAACAACGGAACTCAAAGTGGTGGAGTAACTTATCTTGCAACTGGTAAGATTAATGGCGCTGTTGGTTTTGATGGAAGTGATGATTTAGTTAACGTTACTAATCCGAATAACTTAAATGTTGATAACTTTACAGTAGAAGTTTGGACAAAATTAGCATCAACAAGTCAAACTTCTTGTGCAAAGCTTATAATTAAAGATAAAGGTACAGCTTGTGGTACGACATATCCTTATGGATTTCAAGATGATTGTACTGCTGGTGCTGGTAAATTATGGGCTTATAGTTATACAAGTGCTATTAAGGAAGTAAGAGGGCCTGCCTGGACGAGTATAGGAACAAATAATTGGGTCCATATTGTCATGACTTATAATAACAGTAATTTAACATTATACATAAATGGAACTCAATATAATAGCACAACTTCTACAGGCACATTATGTGCAAACACTAACACTTTGTTAATAGGAGGAAGACCGGGTCCTCAATACTTTAACGGAACATTAGATGAAGCTCGTATTTCTAATATATCAAGAAGTTCAGACTGGATCAATCAAAGTTATCAAATGGTTCAGAATCAAAACAGTTTTGTAAGTTTGGGAAGCGAAGAAACTGGAAATTCTTGCCAAACTTCGCTGATTGCCAATTTTAGAGTCAATAACACTGGAAGCGTCAACGAGAATATAACAATGTGTATAAACGCATCTTTGCCATCTAAAATAACATTATTTGGCACTTTAACTAACGATCCTTACAGCAGTCCATCAACGATTCCAGCATGTTCAGCTGGCTTTTGGATAGCAAATTCATCCTTGCCTATAAATGCTATGGATGAGTTTTGGATATGGACCAACTTTACAGGCGTTGCTGTTGGCGATGATGCTGCTAGAGAGCTATATATAAATGCTACGCAGTCAGGAACATGAAAACAGAAAACTTTATATGGAAAAAATACCTATAAAATAAGGTGAATAAAATTATGAAAGAAGAGGAAAAAGGTAAAAAATCGTCAAAAAAATGGTTAATAGCTATCGTTCTTGTGATAATAATAGCAGCAATAGCCTTGGCTTTCTATAAGGGTGTTATACCAAAAGGCTTTATGACTGGAAACGCAGCTGGAAATCAAGAAACTTCTGGGAATCCGACAACGCCCTCAACTGGAGCAGCAGCAATGGTCGCAACTGGAGATGAAATCATAGTGAAGGAAGTAACTGAAAATCTTCCTTACTATTATGAAACATATTTAGAGCCTGGAAGGTATTCATTAGATGTTGTTACTGATGAACCTGTTTGGATTAGAGTATATCATCAAATAAATTTTGATGAATGGAAAAATAAAGGAATTCATGGAGCTGTCTTAGCGGGAACTAATTTAAATGAAAATGATAAGGTAGAAAGTTATAATGGTGAAATTATTATAAATAGAGGAGAAGCAGACAAAATCTATTTATTATTTTTAGGAGATAAAACAACAACAATAAAATTTAAGATAACACAAAATATAAAATATCAATAGGAGGAATTAAGAATGGATAAAACAAAGGCATTAATCTTTGTAACAGTTTTATTAGTAGCAGTTACTCTATCATGCATACCAGCATTAGCAGCAGGTCTTGAATGGACAAAAACAACAGTTTATTGGTATGTTTTAGGCGTTGAAGAAGTAAGAGTTACTCTAGTCAATGATGCTACATGGACAACAACTAATACAACAGGTAATCTGACAACAACCCAACTAAACTTCACATGTCCAATTAAAGATTGCCAATGGGTAAATGTAAGTACAGTATCTGCAACTCCAGGAACTCAATCTGCAGGTACCCCGGCAGTTAAAATAGAAAATACAGGAACTGTAAATGCTCAAATAAACATCTCAGTAAATGTCACTTGGGCAGCTACAGACTGCTTTAAATGGAGATACTCAAACAGCACTATGACTGTTCCAGCAATAGGTGATCCTCAGAATCTGAACATAACTAACATAACATTAAAACAAGTAATGGTACCAGGAGATACTGCTTTAAGTGTTTGGTTATTCGGGAACTTTTCAAACTGCCAAAGTCAGACCAATGTAACTGAGCTTTATGTTTGGGCAAACTTTTAATAATAATTAAATAGGTGAAAAAATTGAAAAAAATGATTAGTATAGTTTTTACTATTGATGACAATAGAGACGAAATGGAAATCATAAAGAACGTTAAGAAGTTTCTAAAAGAAGAGTTTCTAATAGAAGATTTAGGACATCATGTGAAACCAATATTAAATAAACAATATTAGAGGTGAAAAAATTGAAAAAAAATAAAAACAATAGATTTGCTTTGTATGCAATAATTGCAGTGATTCTAATACTAGCTTTATACTTTGCAAATACAGCAATAACAGGCAGAGCAATCACGAACACTAATAGTGGAGAGTTTGACTTTTCAAGAGATAAGAACTCAGATTACTATAGCTTATTACCGACTAAGCCAGCTGACTTTTCAGCAATTCAGATAATGTGGCAAAGGGGAATAATTAGTGATGACACAACTAGAATAAACGCATCTTACTGGAAGCAACCAGAATGGTTTCCAAACTATAACAACTTTTTATTATCTTTAAAATCTACTGCCACAGAGGGAAGATTACCTATATGGAGCTTAGGAATATTTGATAGCCAGATATACAGAAGAATAAATCAAGACTGGCTTAAAAGTGCAACAGAGCTTCCAACAACATCCGGTTATGGAATAGTGGAAATAAAAGATAATAGCATAGTAGTAAAACATAGATTTTGGGTAAGAGCAGTACCAGGAGCTATTAAGATATATGGAGTCGGACTTTCAGTTGTTTATCCTCAAGATACAAAATTTAAAGGAAACCCAGCTGCAGGCATACCAAATGCAACAATATTACAAAATCCAGAGTTGACGCAGAATTACATAAAAGCATGGGCATCGGAAGCTGAAACAGGTAAAACTGAATTTAATTTAGGAACTTATTGGCCAAAGCTAGATCCTGAGTATATAAAAGAAATAGAAGTAGCAACTGAAATAAATAAGGACATACCAAAGGGAACTTATATAATTGGCGTAAACTTAGGAGCTCCTTCAAGAGAGTATCAGGAGCAACAAAACTTAAAATACCTTTTAGCATACACAGATCCTAACATAGGTATGTTTGCTGGTCCAAGCGAATTCAGACTCTTCATAGAAATAATATAAAATTTGTTTTGTTTTTTAATTTCTATTTATTTTTTATTAATATTAAAGCTATAAATTATATTTAACAGAAATATCAATAGTTATTCGGAGATAAATTAGTTGATTTTAATGAAAAAATTTTATTTTTTGATTTTAATTTTATTTTCTCTATCATCAGCTACAGTTTATGCCCAAAACATGGAATGGATTATAGGTCCGGCTCATTTTATAGTTGGAATATTACCTTGTTCTTTTTATTCAAATAGCGTACAATGCGAACTAACAAGTTGTTGTTGGTGTGTTAATGGCACTGCTTATAACTGTCAAATCTGTCCTTGTCCAACAACACCACCTCCACCGCCACCGCCTGGTGGCGGACCTGGAGGAGGATTTATCCCGCCTAAAGAAGAACCAAAGGAGAACATAACAATAACTCCGCCCATAACTCTCTCAACTAATGTAATAGAAATAAGACTCTACCCCGGAGAGTATCAGATAAGCTCAGTGGGAATTTCAAACAACAGGAAAGAAGATGCACAAGTTTCTCTTTCAGTGGAAGGCGACATCTGGCCTTATACGATGATTGAAAAGGACAAGCTAACAATAAAGTCAGCACAAACAGAATATGCAAGAATAAAATTCTTTACTCTTCCAACAACTATCCCTGGGATCTATAATGGAAATATATTTATAACTTCTGGTAACACGACTCACAGGATATCTGTTATTCTTAGAGTTGAGCAGGAAAGGGAAAAACTATTAGATGTGAAAGTTGAGGCTATAACAAAAGAAGTCATAGCCGGAGAAAAACTAAAGTATCAAGTCACGTTATACAATCTAGGCTTGACAAAGAAAGTTGATGTGCTTATTAATTATACTGTAAAACGCGCAGAGACTGACGAACTCGTAGCATATGATAAGGAAACAATGGCTATAGAGACATCCTCATCTTTTTTAAGAACAATTACAATACCAGAAGCAACAGAACCTGGCCTGTACACAATCGAAGCATTCGTATGGTATGAAAACCAAACAGCATCATCTGTCGCCTCGTTTAGCGTAGTAAGCCCACCTTGGATATTTAAAATATTGTTGATGATATTTACAAACTGGATAACTTACGTCATATTATTCGTAGCAATCCCATGCTTCTATCTTGGTTGGAAGGCATATGAGAAATGGAAAATAGAGAAGAGATCAAAGGCAAGATACATCAGACCTATTAACCTTAACAAGCTACCTGCAAAAGGCTTATGGTTAGGAAAGGTAGCTGAAACAAATGCTGATGCATTCTTCGATGAAAATAAATTAACGACACATATGATAGTAGCAGGTGGTACAGGATCTGGAAAGACTGTAGCTGGTATGGTAATTGCAGAGGAATGTTTGAAGAAAGGCTTGTCTGTAATCGTTTTCGATCCTACAGTACAGTGGACAGGCTTCATAAGACCGAGCAAGGATAAGGCTATGCAGGCTATTTATTCAAAGTTCGGAATAAAGCAGGAAGAAACTAGAGGATTTAAGGGAACTATAGTTCAGGTCAAAGATCCTTTCCTAAAAATAGAAGTTGAGAAATATATAAAGCCAGGAGAGATAACTGTCTTCGTCTTGAGCAAACTTACACCTGACCAGCTAGATTACTTTATAAGAAAGACTGTAGACTACGTATTCACAGTTCCTTGGCCAGAATCAAGACAGCTGAAGACGTTGTTTGTATTTGACGAAGTTCACAGGCTGCTTCCAAAATATGCTAAGAAGACCGGAGTCTCGTTAGGAGGTGGAGAAGGCTACTTAGCAATAGAAAGAGCATGCAGAGAATTTAGAAAATGGGGATTAGGATTGGTGATGATATCACAGGTGTTGTTAGATTTCAGAGGAGCTATAAGAGCTGTCATAGCAACAGAATCGCAGTTGAGAACAAAATACGAAGGTGATATAGAAAGAATAAAAACAAAATATGGTTGGGAATACTCAACTGCCATTCCAAAACTAGAAGTTGGAATAGGAATGATACAAAACCCAGAATACAACGATGGAAAGCCATGGTTCATAAGATTTAGGCCTCTCTTACACGACAGTTTCAGGCTTACTGAAGAGGAATTAGATCAGTATGAAGATTACATGAATGCAATAGAAGAATTAGGAAAGAAAATAGAAATATTAAAGAGCAAAAATGTAGATACTTATGATATGGAACTGGAACTTAAGCTTGCACTCGACAAAGTCAAGACTGCTCAGATGAGGATGGCTGAAACTTATATAGACTCTGTAAAGTCTAGGATAAAAACTCTAGAGGAGAAGTCAAATGCCTAAAACAGTAGAGGAGATATTGAAGGAAGAAGGTGTAATAAAGCCTACTCCACAAGAAGATAAAGAAAAGATAAAGGTCGAGGAAGAAATAGATTTGAGAAAAATTGTGATGAGCATAGAAAAGCTTCAAACTCAGGTTGACACTTTTAAGGACGTAAGAGAGCAAAATGATGAAAGAATAAGAGAGTTAACTGAGAAGATGGGAGAAATAAGGTCAATGTTCTTCCAAAGAGAGAGTTTGATAAAAGAAACAGAAACCAAGGTTAAGATGCTTGATGATATCGTCTCTGATATAAATCCGCAAAAATATATGAAAGAGTTGGAAAAATCAAAGCAAGAAATACTAGAGGCACAAGCAAAGGTCGAGAAAGTAGAGGTCGCTGAAAGAGATATAAGTAACAGCCTAAGCACCCTAAGACAGACGATGCAAAACATAAAGAGCGTAGAGAATTTAGAGAAAATGCTGGATGAAGTCAAGGAAAACGTTACTAAAAGTAGAGTGTTGAAAGATGATATTGACAGGATGGCTGCAAAGTCCGAGAGATTTTACCTTGAAATGGAGGGAAGAATCAAGGAGTTTATCGAGATAAAAGCAAAGGCTGATAAAACAGATGATTTGACAAAAGAACTAACAAGATCAATTGACGCGATTAACATTAGACTCACTGGATTCATTACAAAATCTGATGTGGAGGATCTTAAAAAGAACGTTAATAGCATATTCTCCTCAAACAAGGACTATATCGAAAGCAAGCTAAAGGAGCTTGGAAGTTTCCTTGATCTTCCATCAGAGGAAATAAACAACAGGATAAACCAACTTAAAAAACGCAGAGTTGAGGTTTCTAATCTTTTAATGAGCATTGAAGATCAGTACAGAAAAGCTTTCATCTCACAAAAAACTTATGACGAGGTTAAACAAAAGAATGAGAATATAATAAAACAAATAGAAGAAGAATTAGATCAACTGCAGTCTGGAGAAAGATTCTCATTAAAATCCTTACCTTCAATAATAGGTAGAATCAAAGACACGACAACCAATTTGGAAAGGAGACTAGATGATTTTGAGAAGACAACTGACGAGTCCTTCAAAGCCTTGAACTCTGAATCAAACTTAACGAACGTTACAGAAGTGGTTAAGATACAAACCAACATGCTAGATGACGTGGTTAGAAAAATTAAAGAAATGAATGACAAGATTTCAAAAATAGTTGGAGGCTTGAACTCATTCGAGTATAGGATAAAGTTTTTTGAGGTTTTAGATAGCCTAGTCAGAATTGATGATTCTAATGATATCACATTTTATATAAACGGACTAGAGGACCTGATATCAAGCATGAAGGTTGTAAACATATGGGACCGCCACAGAGAAAAATTAACATTAAACTTGCTAGCTGATATAGCCACCAATTGGAGAAAATATGGATATAATGAGATAGCCAAGGTATTCGAGGATGAAATAGAAAAAATAAAATCCCTTGAAACGAATAAAGTTATGCTAAAGTATTAACATGAAAATGAAAATTTTTCTGATTCTCGCCTTTTCCTTTTTTATTCTATCTAAAACAGCCCTTGCAGCAGATTATAAAATAGACATTGTAGACTATCCCACTGACATAATGATAGAATCCGGATGGATGCAGTATTTCAACGTGGTTGTTAAAAATAGCGGCGACTCAAGCCTTACAAACGTTTCAATTTATTTTGATGGTGAATTCCCAGAATGGTTTGAATCACAAATCAAACAGAAAGACATGCTAGAGCCAGACGATAACGTAAGTTTCTTGGTTAAGATAAGTATACCTTACAATTTGGAGTCAGAAGCTTATCCTTTTATTTTAAATGTGAAATCAAAGGAAGCTAGAAGCAGTGAGAGTCTTGATGTAAGAATCTTCAAAACAAAAACAGACATGATGCTTTATCAAATTCAAAAAATTGAAGTAGAGGCAGACGCTATAGAAAAAAACGCAACCAAACTTGAAAATTTAGGCAAGGACATTACAACTATAACAAATGTTTTGAACGAAATCAAATACTCTTTGAATGAAGCAAAGAGCTATGTTAACATAAATGAATTTGACAAAGCGACTAGACTAATTAAAAGCGTAGAAATATTAATTAAAGAAGCCACGTTTGACTTGACAGTAGCTCCACCAAAAGAATCTGAAGAACCAACTACTCAGTTTCAACCTGAAATAATAGTCTATATAGTCATACCTTTGGTGATAATAGTAATTTTTTATATTATAATCAGGAGAAGGAAAAAAGAACCTCTAATGCGCCCTGTAGATAAGATAAAAGGAATTGTGTTAGAAAAAGGAAGCACTCAAAGCAATGAACTGACAGAGATTGAAAACTCTAAAAACTTGCTTGAAGAAGAGTTCAAGGAAAATTTAATATCTAAGGAAAGTTATGTAGAATTAAAGGAAAAATATGAAAAAAGGATTTTAGAATTAAAAGGAGAAGCAGATAGAAATAAAAAAGTTTAGGTCATTAAATGGAAAAAAATACGAGAATTATTGGGGTCATCTCAGGAAAAGGCGGAGTGGGTAAAACTACTGTCGTCGCTAACATTGGTGCTGCTCTTTCATCCAAATTTAAGAAAGAGGTAGTTATTGTCGATTGCAACTTGACGACATCTCATCTCAGTCTTTCTCTAGGATTGTATTACTGTCCGACAACGCTCAACAATATCCTAAGAGGAGAAAAAAACATCTATGATGCGATGTATGCTCATAGCAGCGGCATGAGAATAATACCCTCCTCTCTTCATCTGAGGGAGTTGGAAAACGTTGATATCACCAAGCTTAAAGATGTCATAAAAGAACTTAAAGGAAAAGTTGACATAATACTCTTGGACGCCTCTCCTGGATTAGGGAGAGAAGCTTATGCTGCAATCCATGCGAGCGAAGAGATTGTGTTTGTCACAAACCCAAACGTGCCTGCAGCCACGGACATAATAAAATGCAAGGAAATCATAAGCCAAGTTAATAAGAAGCCTTTGGGCGTTGTTTTAAACATGGTTAATAAGAAAGGTTATGAGTTAAGTAGAAGAGAGGTCGAGATGCTAACTGAATTGCCTGTGATAGCATCTGTTCCAAATGACAAGAGCGTTCATAAGAGCTTGGCTGCCAAGATGCCTGTCGTCATGTTTAATCCGAACTCAAAGTCAAGCAAGGAATTGGTGAAGTTTGCTGGTTGGTTAATAGGCGAAAAGGAGCTTGGTTTCTTTTCAAGGCTCTTTGGAACCAAATAGTTTTTTAAATCAGATTGCTAATTATATTCATGGTTGTTGATATAACATTCGACTCTATTCTAATATTTTTAGTATTCATAGTTGTAGTATTCGTTCTTTACAAGACCTTTAAGGTTATTGTAAAAGCCTCTTTAGTAGTTTTTGCAGCATTTACCTTTCCTTGGATCGCTCAATATTTAGGTTTGCCAATAACAGCCAGCATGGAAATGGGATTGATGTTCGCCTCTGCTGGGTTCGGGTTGTTTATGCTGTATGAATTCTTTAATTTTATCGCTCAACTCTTTAGAATTTTAATGTGGCCATTCAAAAAGAAAAAAGTGAGCTAATGGAAGTAGAAATCAACAGAAAATTCATCCATGCTTTAGGCGTTTTTTCAATATTGTTAATCCAAGTTTTCGGAAAAAATCCAGCAGCAGTAATAATGCTCTTTGCAACCATCTTTGGCTTTTTAATCGCAGAATATAGGAAGAATAGGAAAAAATACAAGATAATTAAAATAAAAAAACTTGATGAGTTTGAAGACTTTTTAGAGGATGGATTCAAAGAAATTGAAAGACCGAACTCCCTAATCTTCAAGGGAGCAATAGAGTTTGGATTAGGCTGTACTATTGCAACCTTTGCATTCAGCGAAAAAATAGCAATGGCCTGCATAGCTGTCTTGGCATTAGCAGATTCTTTGTCAACCTTAGTAGGATACTATTTTGGTAAATACAAACTACCTATAAACAAAAAGAAGACATGGGAAGGCAGTATAACCTTCTTCTTAGTATCATTTTTTATATTATACCTCTTTACAAACCCTTTATACGCCTTGATCTTAGCTCTAATAACGACTGTTGTTGAAGCGCTCCCTCATTTTGATGATAATTTATCAATTCCAATAGGCCTTGGAATAGCAATGAGCCTAATAGTTTAGATTTTCAAAGAGGAGAAAACTATATAAATAACAATAAACTAAGTGTTTTTATGCTAGCACAAATTGGTGGAGACTTGATGCAAGTCATATGGATCATATTCTTTTTTATAATGGTAATCTTTGGACAAAGAATAATGGCAGCCCAATCAATCATGAAGTTGGAACAGGAAACAGTTGCAATTGAAGAAATGGCAGAAAAGTCAAAAAATTATATAATCAAAGCGTTATCTAAAAAATCTAATCCAAAGCTAAGAGAAAACGTTACTAACTTCATGGATTTTTTCGCAATAACACCTGTTGAAACAGACCCTTATGGAGTGATTAAGAAGATTGACCATATCTTAAAAAATTCTGACCAAAGATTTAGATATTTTGTTAATCAGATTGCTCCAGACTTTCCGGAAGAAAGGAAAAGAGATATTAAAAATGCACTGGAAGGTGCTATAATGACTCATCAGGTCGCAAAGATAGTTAGACACTACTTGGAATTAATAAAAAAATATAAAATGTATCAACTGGCAATGATAATTCAAATGCAGTTACCTTTAATTACAAGAATTGCAAAGGCTGCTATGCATGCAACCCATGCCTTTGTTGATGGAATACCTATAGGTGATGGAGCAGGTCCTTTAGTAGCAGCAAACTTGATGAAAGGTAAAATTCAGACCTTCAAAGAAGAAGAGTTCGTAGTATGTGAAACTAATTTTGCTGGAAGAAATGTTTTTGTCGCAAAGGCTGAAGGTCCAGGAGCTTCAACCGGCTTTCCTGGCAAGTTCTTAACAAAATTTATTAAGCAGCATAAAATCAATAAGATGATTACAGTTGATGCAGCATTAAAACTAGAGGGTGAGAAAACAGGATCTATAGCTGAAGGTGTCGGAGTGGCAATGGGTGGCAGTGGTGTGGACAGATACGAGATTGAAGAAATTTCAGTTAAAAAGGACATTCCTTTAGATGCTATTGCAATAAAATTATCTGAAGAAGATGCATTAGAGTACATGAAAAAGGACGTCGTAGACGCAGTTCCAAAGGCAATAGAATTTGTTAAGAGAGCTGTAATAAGAGCTGGTAAGAATGAGAGGATACTAATTATTGGAGTCGGAAACTCTTGTGGAATATGCAATGATTTTAATTCTGCTATTAAGGTTGAGGAAAAAATAAGAAATCATATAAAGAAAACTGAAGAAAAGAAGAAAGAAAAGAAAGTAATAAAAATTTAAGTTTAAATTCTTAAGATAGAAAAGGTTTATAAATTATCAAAACACATCTTTCAAAAGTGATTTTATGGGATTAAGACCAGGAAGATGCTATCATCATTTAAAGAAAAAGCCGTACACAAGAATATCGATTCATAGACCTAGATTAAGCTATGTAAAAGGTGTACCAGCTTCTAAGATTCACCAGTTTGAAGTTGGAAAGAAAGGTAACTATCCCTTAAAGTTCTTCTTAGAAACAAGCTATGATGTTCAAATAAGATCTAATGCATTAGAGGCTGCAAGAGTCACTGCGACTAAATACTTGACAAAACAATTGGGTGAGAATGAATTCTTCCTAAAAATTTTAGTTTACCCATTTCACGTTTTAAGGGAAAACTCTATGGCAACTGGAGCAGGAGCAGACAGATTCTCAGAAGGAATGAGACATAGTTTTGGAAAGCCTATTGGACAAGCAGCAAGGGTTAAAAATGGACAGAGAATATTAATTGTTCAGGCACATGAGAATTCAGAAGAGATTGTCAAAGAGGCTTTAAACAGAGCAATTAAAAAACTACCTGGAAACTGTAAAATTGCAGGGTGATGAAATCACTTTATTAATCACAGGTGCTACAGGCCGAATAGGAAAACATCTCGTTAATGCATTATTGAATCAAGGAGAAAAAGTAAGAGCATTTGTAAAGGAAAAAACTGTAGAAAATGAAAACGTTGAAATCTTCTATGGAGACTTGCTAGATAAGGAATCTTTGAAAAAAGCTGTTGAAGGCGTGGATGTAATTTATCATCTAGCTGCTATCGTAGACTATTTGGCACCAAAAGATGAGATGTTCAAAGTAAATGTCATTGGAACGAAAAATCTTTTAGAGGTCAGCAAGGCAAAAAAATTCATTTACTTAAGCTCAACTGCAGCAATGGGGAAGAAACTTAAGGAAATACCTGCAAATGAGAGCACTCCATGTCATCCCTCAGATTTTTATGGTCAAACCAAACTTGATGCAGAGAAGCTTGTGAAAGAAGCTGGCGGAATAGTATTAAGATCTGCTGACGTGTTTGGACCTGGATTCACAGAAGGCTATGATTATGTGATTTCTGGTCTTGAGAGTGGAACTCTGCCAGTAGTGGGTGATGGTAAAAACTTCATACAATGGATACATATAGATGATTTAATCCAAGCATTGCTTCTGGTTAAAGAAAACGGAAAACCAGGAGAAGTTTACATTGTCTCTGGAAAAGAGGTTAAAACCTTAAACGAATGCTTAGAATTATTAGCAAAGTATCTGGAAGTTGAACCACCAAAAAGACACGTCTCCAAGTTCTTGACTAAGACATTAACTAACTATAAGATGTTTAAAGCAAAGATTAAGAAAGAAAGACCAAAAGTTATTCCTGAATATATAAACAAAATTACTGCAAATAGAAGCTTTGACATTTCCAAAGCAAAAAAAGAATTAGGCTTTGAACCCAAGGTAAGCTATGAAGATGCTGCAAGAGAAATGATTGAAGAATATAAGAAGTTAAAACAGCAAGAAGAAAATGTCACCCAAGAGCAAAGTAAAGAGCAAGGTTAATGGGAAAACTAAACCATATCTAATTCCTTCTCTTATCATAACGTATCTCTTGATTTTCTTGATTTTAATGACCTGCTCCTTTGTTAGTCCTTTTATGAATCTCTTGTAAATTTTTAATCTGGGGATATCCTCTCCAAGCATGTCATCCACCCTCAGTTTGCTTACTGGAATTTTCTTGAAAAAGCCTTGCTCTATTGACTTGGAAAATTTCCAAAAAAGAATTAAAATAAACATCAAAAAGAAGATAAATGAAAAATACCTCACATAAAAGAATGAGACAACGGAAAGTGTTAAAAAAATTGCTAATGTTGCTAGCAACAGAGGTTTATTGATTGCTTTAAAGAAGCTCTTACTTATAGACGGGTTCCTGTATGACAAAATTAATGAGTAAAATATTGAATAAGCTGCCCCGATGAAAAAGCTGTTTATAAAAAAACTTAAGGCAAATGGGAAGATGGTCTTAATCACTGAGATTTGAGGAAGCAAAACTCCTATTGCAACTAATAGCTCTCCATCTCCACCACCCCACTGATTAGTGAAGTACATTAGCAAGCCGAACGCCAGGAACAAACCACCGAACATAAAAGAGTTTATTAAAATACTAAAATCTCCTGTTTGAAAGCCGTAGATAGAGTGTATAATTAATCCAAAAATTATCATTAAAACGCATAACTTATCTGGGATGTTTGATGTCTTTAAATCATAAAAACCTGCTGCGAAACTTCCTATCAAAGCTATTGCTATCAACAAAAGCTCAAACATATTTTATTATATTTATCAGCAATATATATAGTTATGAATAAAAAACTATTTTTAATTGGAATTTTATTTATAACATCTGGAGTTATTATTGCATTACTTGGGACTCTTTATGCATCTAATGCTAAATTTAATTTTGTTGGTTTTATTGGTTTTTTGCCCGTGTTTTCAAACGACTCTCAAGGAAGTTTAATTTTAATTGTCTTGATAGCATTGATAATATTGATTTTTATACTTCCAATTCTAAAGTTTTTTAAATTGTGATTATATGGCAGATAAAATCAAAAAAGATAGTATAATATTACTTTTAGGAAAACAGAAAAACTATTTAATCAGACCTATAAAATTTAGCTGTGAGTTCGGCTTTATAGACTTGAGATTGCTTATTGGCAAAAGTTATGGGATTAGGATAAAAATTGGTAAAGAGCAATTTACAGTCGTTAAACCTAGCATAATAGACATGCTTAAAAAAGCAAAAAGGGGTCCTCAAATAATAATGCCAAAAGACGCAGGCGTAATAATATCAACTACCGGATGTTCGCTTGACTGGAAGGTTGTTGATGCTGGAACAGGCTCTGGTTTCTTATCAATGTTCTTAGCAAACATAGGCTGCAAGGTTTATTCCTATGAGAGGAAAAAAGAGTTTTATGAGATTGCTAAGAAGAATGCAAACAACTTTGGTTTGAAAAATCTTTTCATAAAGAATGCAGACATAACAAAAGGAATAAAAGAAAAGGATGTAGACTTGGTGACGTTAGACATGCAATATCCAGAAAAGGCTGTAAAGCATGCCTTCAAAGCCTTGAAAACTGGTGGTTGGTTAGCAGTTTATTCTATGCACATCGAAGAAGTTAAAAAGGTTTATGAGGAATTAAAAAAACATAATTTTGTTGAGATTAAGATTTTGGAAAATATTCAAAGGGAATGGCAATCATTAGGAAAACTGACTAGGCCGAAAAACTATATGCTTGCGCACACGGGCTTTCTAACATTTGCAAGAAAGATGTAGTCTTAGTTCATAATGCCTTTTTTAGTTATCTCCTCTATTGCCCATTTGGCACTATCTACTAAGCTTAGATTCTTAGCCTCACTTACAGTAAAGTATTTTGCGTCCAAGGTTCTCTCTAATTTTGCTATGTCATGATTCAAAGGTTTTGCAACGAAAAAGAATATTATAGTATGATAATCAAACTGCGGACGAATGATTTCCTTGAATCCCAAGAATTCTTTTATTTCTACATCCGAATCAATCTCTTCCTTTATCTCACGCTTTGCAGCTTCCTCTAAAGTTTCTCCAAAATCTACTCCACCTCCAGGAAATATCCAATGCTCTTTTTTATCTTCCAGAACCTCTTTGATAAGAAGTATTTTATTTTCTTTCTTGAGAATAACACTTGCTATGACTCTTGGTATTTTCATAAAGTTATTTTTATTCTAACATTTAAATTATAATTGTCTTTAAGCTTGTTGTTCATGAACAATATAACTAACTACAGGTTCAAGACTGTCAACAATTTTGGTCTTGTTCTTTATTAAGAATTCTCTTAGTTCTGTTTTAGGTACAATCGTTAACTCCGAATATTTGACCTTACCATACTCACTTTTCACAACAGAAGGTAGAATGTTTCTATCTATTTTATCAACATGTCCACGATATGCAAGAAGTGTGCTGCCTTCCATGTTATCAGAAATTAAACCTAGAAAATCTAAACGTGGCATATGATTAGATTCTTTTCTCACTCTTTCTCTTGTCCAACCCTCAAAATCATATGTACCAAAAGGAATGCCTCCGCCAAATGCACTAAGTCTACCTGGATAACAATCTAGTTCTTGAGATCTTTTAGTAAATACTATTTCTGAAGGACTTTCCAAAGTTGAGAGCGCACCTAGAGTAGAAGGAGTCCATTTAGAACTATGCAAAGTTAGAACAAAACGATCTTTTTTAAAGTCCACACTATCCAAAAGTGAAAATTTCCTTTCTAAATTTTTTGTTTCTTCACTTTCCACATATACAGGTTCAACTTTTTGCACAACTTTCATAATTATCTGTAGTTTAGAAAAGCATTTAAATGCTTCTTTTTAGAAGTGGGCTCGAGGAGATTTGAACTCCTATCGCCAGCTCCCGAAGCTGGAATACTAAACCAAGTTATACTACAAGCCCTTAAAAAGAAATGAAATTACTAAATTAAAATACTTATAATAAGCCTAATAAATTATTATAATGAGCTATGGAATAATAATAATAATTGCACTTATAATTTTGGCAGCATACTACTCTTCTTTCAATAAGACCAGCACTTCAAGCAATAAAACCTATTCTATACCTCCTGAATATAAAGGCGTACAAGGATTAGACTACGTAAAAAAACAATACTCCTCCCAATTAAGTCAAGCAAGGAGTTTATGCACAAGTCAGTTCAAAGGAAACTGGGTAGACAATTCAAACAGTCTAGGCTGTTATAACATGCAAGGTTTTTCTACGTCTTACTGCGGTTTTAATATCATAAATAATCTTGTAAGTTTATGCAGGTCAATTGGAGGAAACCCTACTTGTTCTTCAACTCAAGCTAGCTGCACAGTTTAAGCAAAAACTTCCACATAAGCCCCAATGAAGATAGCTAAGACAGCCAAGCCTAAAAGAATCAGAGAGTCTCTGAAAACTAGGAAGAACTCTTTGCTGAATAACTTCTCTCTTATCATTCCAACAGACAAAACACCGCCAGCTATTCCCGCCAAGAAATATGCCACTATTTCTATAGGTGCGTGCGGTATTAGGCTGATGCTTCTAACAAAGAACTCTGTCATCAAACCTTTCCTTAAAAATGAAGATAGGTACAAAGCAAGGATAGAGGCATTCCAAGCAAGTATTATGACAGCTCCTGAGCCAATTAAAAATGACAGTAGAAATGACAAACCCATCACTCTAAGGTTGTTCTCAGTAATTATTTCTAAAATATCTGAAGTTACAAAAGAGCCTGTGCTCCCAAGAGAAGTTACTCTTGTTATCTCAGCCAATTGATCTTCAAATATGTATCTAATATATTTTTCATCTGAAAAAACAGAAATAGTGAAAATTGAAATAAAAACTCCTAAGAAAAACAAGCTAAACAAAAGAATAGTTTCACCATGCCTTTCAAAGAACTTTTCATTAATTTTATGCTCTGCTTCTTCTCTTTCTATTTCTTCTTCTTTCTTAAAGATACTATAAATCATCGGAGTTACGCCCACGGTTATGAACAAAGTTATTATCTTGCCTATTGATTTGCCTGGAAATATGAGATCTGCAAGATAGATTGAAACGAATGAGATTATCATAGAAAAAATAAACATGTCTATTGGATTTTTAATTACCTTCTTAGCAGGTATTATAGACTCTAAAACCATAGTATATAATTGATATTCTTATTTAAAGTTTTATCTAAAATATAAAGTTAATAAGTTATTTATTTATAATACTCTATAAGATTCTTATGTCAGACGAAAGATTAATAAGAAGAAGATTGCCTGCAATAGAAAAAAAGATATCTGATATTCAACCAGAGTCTGACGTAAGAGTAAGGTTAATAGGAACTATTATTGATTCAAACCCAAACTCAATTGTTTTAGACGATGGCTCTGGTAAAATAGAAGTCTATTTCGAGGAACCACCGAAGATTAGGAACGGACAACTTGTAAGGATAATAGCAAGAATTCTTCCATTAATTGACGGATATGAATGCAAAGGCGAAGTATTACAAAGTTTAGACGGGTTTAACCTAGAATTATATAAAAAAGTTAAGGAAATTGTGAGGTGATTTAATGTTTAAAGCTGTTACAAAAGATTCAAGATTGCTTAGAGATAGTATAGATACCATTTCTCAGCTCATAGATGATGGCTTGTTTAAACTGAAAAAAGATGGAATAGAATTAATGGCTTCTGATAGAGCAATGGTTTCTTTTGTTGATTTTAAATTAAAAGCATCATCTTTTGATGATTATGAATGCGACAAGGATAGGACAATTGGAATAAATTTGTTAAACTTTTTAACTGTGTTAAAAAGAATCAATACTAACGACAAATTAACCTTAAACTTAGATGAAAAGGAAAACAAGCTTGAGGTTATTCTTGAAGGAGACTCTAAAAGAAGATTTGCAATTCCCTTAATAGAAATTTCAAGAGAAGAAATGCCACAGATAGATCAATTGAAATTTGGCGCATCCGCCGAGATTAGAGCTGACATATTCGAACAAGGCATTAATGATGCTGATATTATTGCTGATTCTGTTGTCATAGAACTGACGCCTGAAAGTCTAAAAATGTCTGCTGAAGGCAACAGCAGCAAGGCTGAACTAAACTTGGAAAAGGGAAACGAGGCCTTGTCTGATTTGAATGCCAATGAAAAAGTTAATTCCCGCTATTCTCTAGAGTATTTGAAAAAAATGATAAGAGGCTCTAGACTAGCAGAAAAAGCAAGAATATTCTTAGGAAAAGACTTCCCATTGAAGCTTGAGTTCAAAGGAGAAAATGCTGTTTTAAGCATGATTCTCGCGCCTAGGGTGGCAGAGGAATAAATAAGAGTTTAAGAATCCAATTAATCTTATGGTACGTAATAAGATATTCCTATCTCCAGTCCAAGAGCTTATTGTTGGTGTTTCTTTCTTTAACGGTATATGGATACGCTTAGGAGTTTATCTTGGAGAAGAAACCTGGAATTCAATTTTTTTGCAAATACAAAATCTTTTACCAAACACATATCTGTTTTGGGTCTTACCATTTATCTTATCATTTTTTTCTATAATAGGTTCTTATTTTATAGGAGGCTGGCTAGGATTAGTATCTATAGGCTTCGCCTTTTTAGGAGGCTTCTTCATAAATAGCTTCTTCGGTATGATATTGCTAATAATCGGATTGTTCTTAGGATTCTTTGCTCCATTAAGAGAGTAATTTTTCATAAATAGCTGCAAGAATTATTATAATCACAAATCCTTATGCTTTTTAATATATTCTTCTTTTGCCGATTCTACACATTCCTTTACTTCATTCTTTATTTTATTACGAAGCTCTACAATCTTTTCACTTGCATCTTTCCAATTTGAATTGATAAGTTCCAAAGCAAGCTTATGCTTCATAATCTTTTCAGCATGTTTTAATTTCATATTTTTTAATAGTTTCAACACTTGAACTTTCGTGCAAATTTTAATCGACCAATAATTCTTGTTGTATTCTATCCCATCTGCCTCTTTAACTATTTTTATGTTGATGTTAAATCCTTTCCTAATTAGAAAATTGTGAATATCATTCAATATACGCTTATCTGTAGAGCATATAATCCAAACTAAGCTACCTCCCCTATCTTTGCTATAATTAATGCTTAAACAACCTTCGGCATCAAAATAGCCTGACAAAAACGAATAAAACAATTTGTCGTTTTGTATTATCCATCTTGGAATTCTATCGCATTTATTTAGAATAAACTCGAAACTCTCGTTAACATCGCAATAGATTTTCCATTGATAATTCTGAAAACGTGTTATTGAGAATATAATGTTAAATTTAGGGTACAACCCTATCTTACCATATATTGAAAAGACATCTCCAAACAATTTTAGCATAGCAGGATGGGTGGAACTGACATCAATCCTAACATTTCTTCCATGTTTCTGAGCAGAGAGGTCGCCAGACCTTAATCCTATTAGATATGCCTTTTCTGACAGTTTTCTAGAGAACGGATTCTTATTGTACTTTTCAATGGCAAGCGAAACAGAATCACCTTGATTTCTTACCGCTATATTTAGCCTATCCAACCATCTTCTGACGGTATCATGCTGCACATCAAATAAATCAGCGATTTTTTGCTGGGATAATTTTCTATTAATATACAATTCGTTTAATATAGACTTCGCCAAGAAATCTTTCTCGTAGCTTTCTACATTTATGAGTCTTCTCACTTTAGAGTTTATTATCATTGTAGGAGGAGGACCTCTGCTATATATTCTAGGGAGATTTATTTTCATACTGTCTGAGCAAATATAGTCATGAACTTATATTTATTCTTTTGTCATTTTCTATAGTTTCAATCTTTCGTATAGTGCAGCCAATACTACTGGCAATATAATTGTTGCATCACCGTCGACTGTTATGTATTCAGCCTGTTCTTTGACCTTGCCCCAGCTTACCGCTTCTGTCAAACGCGCTCCAGACAAAGAACCATCGTATTGAGTTGCAGTTGTAATGTAAACTGCGTAATTAAGTCCTCCAGAGAACTGAGCATGCCATATTACATGATGCTTGGAAATGCCGCCACCTATCATCAAGGCTCCTGTCTTTTTCTTTGTAAATGCTATGTCAGCTAGCTCTTTCTCGTCTTTTAGAATGTCTAGCTTGAATTTATGATCTTGATAGAACCAAACCAAATTAGTGCCAAAGGCTCCGTCAGTTATGCCAGGCACATAAACAGGGATGTTTTTCCTAGATGCCTGATAAAGAATAGAATTCTTATCATCAAGTCTTTTCCCGAACTCATATATAAGTTCTCTCCCAGACCATTCATTCTTCTGCTTAGTTAATTCATCGAGTATCGGATTCATCTTCTTTTCTAAAATAATGCCGTAACTATCATTAGGAACTAGAACATTCCCTAGTCTGTTTATACCGACTTTATGTAGTTTAGCATCGTCTAGTTCAAATGAACCATGAAAATAGTCACCGCCATAGGCTCTTGCTAAGTCATGATCTAATGTACCGCAGGTTGTTACAACAATATCAACCAAACCTTTCTCTATCATCTGAGCAATAGCTCCTCTTAAGCCAGTAGCAACTATGCATGCAGGGAACGAAAGGAACTTTATACAATTCTTATCCTTTATCATATTCTCTAGTATAAAGACGGAAGTCGCCAAGTTCTTAGCACTAAAACCACCTGAAGAATCCATCTGCTTAATTAAATCTGAAAAATTTATTTTTTCAAGGTTCATGTCTTCTACTTTTCTTTTTAACAAGTCGTTCATAAGCAATAGTATTTTGTCAAGTTATTTAAATGTTTAAAAACTTTATAATGGTATGAATCTGGTAGAAATTTTAAGATACTACTCTAGGCCTGAAATACAAAACGCAATATTAAACTTCTCAAAGGAAAGAGAAGTGGTCGGAAGTTTAGTGGACGGTTCTTACCTGAATAGACCAGACACACTTCTTTATCCAAAGGACATATTAGAAAGAGTTAAGAAAGGAGTGGTTGCTTTTCATTGTTCTGTTGAGAAATGGATTAGCCCGATGCAATTGTCTACTAATCTATCGCAGAAGGAAATGGACAATTTAAGAAAGAGTTTTGACTTCATAATAGACATTGATGCTAAAGTAAAGTTAGAACATGCAATCATAGCAACAGAAGTTGTTTATAACTTTCTAAAAGACCTTGGCGTTAAGGCAACTATAAAGTTTTCTGGAAGGAGAGGAACTCATATAGGAATTGCTGCAGAAGCATTCCCAGAAACAATTGATTTTAAAAAAATCAGTAGCAGATATCCAGAAGTGCCACAGACCTTAGCAGAATTTATAGCAGAAAAGGCAAGAGAGCAAATATTAGAAAGTTTAATAAATTTTGAAGGCGGAGTTGCCTCGTTAGTGAAATGTTTACCATCTATATCAGAACTGTCCCCATATTCTTTCATTGATATTGAAAAGGGATGGAGTAACCGACATCTATTTCGAATGCCATACTCTTTACATCCTAAGCAATGGTTAGTTTCTGTTCCAATAAAAATAGAAGACTTGAAACACTTCAAAATAGAAGATGCAAAACCAGAAAATATTAAGACTGATGCCGAGTTTCTTTCAAACAAGGAAGGTGAAGCAACTGAACTGCTTTTGCAAGCATTAGATTGGAAAAGTAAACAGCCAAAAGAAGTTATAAAATCAGTAAGAATAGGACAAAAATCAAAAACACCTGTTGCAGAAGAATTCTTCCCACCATGCATTGAGCTTATATTAAATGGTCTAAGTGATGGGAAGAAAAGGTCATTGTTCTCTTTAATAGCATTCCTAAGAAACATGAACTGGAGTCAAGAAAACGTAGAGAAGAAAATAAGGGAGTGGAACATGAAAAATTCTATTCCCCTACCTGAGAGGTTTATTAAAACTCAACTAAAATGGCACTTTAGACAGAATAGAAATTTGATGGCTGCCAACTGCACTAGTGAGCTTTTCTATGATAACATAGGAGTCTGCAAGCCTGATAAAATATGTGACCTTAAAAATATCAAAAACCCGGTTAATTACCCGTTTAGATTGATGAGAAAAAATAGAAGATAATATTTAATTCTTTTTTTCTTTATCCATTAATTCTGTTTGTGTTGCTCCTTCTTCTCCTTTACTTTTTGCTACTTTTAGCATATCAGCAACAATACGACCTCTAGATATGTATACTGTCTTTTTTGTGTATGACATATCGTCTATTATTGAAGATAAAGAATTTAAACTGTTTGATTAATGCTTTTAAACTTTAAAATAAAATTAATATTTGATTATAATGGACTTGATAACTTACGAGACAATAAGGAATGCTCATAGGGCTGAAAAGGAAGAAGAATTGCAAAAACTTCCTTTAGGCTTCTTTGATTCTGTTAGAAGTTGGTTTTCACATAAGGAAAAACTAAAGGATACAACATCTTTGTTGGAAGTTGAAAACGCAAAGAAACTTCTAGAAGACGTAATAAATAGAAGGGAAAGAAAAATTGTTTTGTCTGCATTAAGGACTGTTCGTGGCGAACTACCTCCTGCGAGCCTTACTGATGACGAAAGAAAGTTTTTTGACCAAATAGTCAATATCTTAAAGGCCTTTGGAAATGAGATGACTGAAAAATTTAGGAGCTATGCTGACATTGCAGAAGAAAAGGTAGAAGAAGCTAAGAAGAGCATAGAGGAGTTAAAACCTGTTGAAAAGCAGGTAGAGAATAAATTTATAAAACCTAATGGTAAATTGTTAGTTAAAGCTTTAGTCGATTTGCCCAGATTTGTCGGAAGCAACATGGAACCTTATGGACCATTAAAAATTGGAGACGTGATATACGTTCCAGATGAAGTCGGCAAGCTTTTGATAGCAAGAAAGGTTGCAGAAAACATTTTAGAGTGATAGTATGAACATACCGATAACTCAAAACAGGTATTGCCCTTTTTGTAAAAAGCACACACCTCACACAGTTAAAAAGGTCGGTGCTAAAAAGGTTAGAGGTTTGCTTACTCATGGTCAAAGAATATTCAAAAGAAAGATGAAAGGATTTGGAAGCTATCCCAGAACCAATCCAAAGGGAAGATCCAAACCCACGAAAAAGCTGGACTTGAGATACAAATGCAGCGTTTGTGGAAAGGAACACACAATCGGAAAAGGATTCAGAATAAAGAAATTCGAGCTTAAGAAGAAGGAATAAACATGAAGGAACCAAGAAAAACTGACAGCAAATTTTTAAAAGTCACTTGCTCAAAATGCAAGAACGAACAAATAATATTTAACAAGGCTACTTCTCATGTCAAGTGTTTGGTTTGCGGTTCAGAGCTAGCAGAGTCAACTGGTGGGAAAGCAAAGATAAAGTCAAAAGTTCTCCAAGTCTATTAGACAATAGTTTTAAAAGTTCAACTTGTATAAATTGTTTATGATAAAAGAAGATAGATGGCCTCAAAGGGGAGAATTGATAATAGGAACTGTTGTTAGAGTTAATCCTTATTCTGCATTCATATCCCTGGAAGAATACCAAGGCAAAGAAGGTATGATACATATTTCTGAGGTTGCTGGAAAATGGGTAAGAGACATAAGGGAGTTTGTTAAAACTGGAAAAAAGATTGTCGCATTGGTGATGGTAGTAGACAGAGAGAAGAACCATATCACCTTAAGCCTCAAGAGAGTTAAGAGATACGATGCTGAAGAAAAAATGAAAGAGTACAAAAGAGACATAAAGGCTAAAAAAATGCTTGTGGTTGTCTCAAAGAAATTAAATCTAAGCCAAAACGAATCACAGGACATGGAAACTAAGCTTAAAGAAATCTTTGGAGAACTGTTTAAGGCGTTCCAGATGTCCATGACCTCTGAAGGATACGACCTGTTAAGAAGAAAGGGAATTCCAGAAGAATGGACAAAGATAATAAAGATCGTCGCAGAAGAGCAGATGGAAGTGAAGGAAACTGAGATAAAAGGAATAATTGAGTTAAAGTGTTCCAAACCTAATGGGATAGATTTGATAAAGAAGGTTTTGGAAGAAGCAAAGGAAAAGCATGAAATAGAAATAAAATATATCTCTGCACCAAAATACTCCTTATTGATAAGGACAAAGGAAGCAAAATTTGGAGAGAGAAAATTAAAGGAAGCCTCTGAAGAAATTATTAAAAATATTAAAGCCCTAGGCGGCGAGGGTAGTTTTAAGGTTGAGTAAATGATTTTGAAAAGATGCACAAACTGCAAAACCTATACAATGAAGGATTCATGTTCTAAATGCGGAGCGAAAACAACAAGCGCACATCCTTTGAAGTTTTCAATTGAAAAAGAAAAGAAATATAGCAAATATAGAAAGATTTAAATTAGGTAAAAGCAAAACTGATAGCATGCTTGAAACAAAAATCTTTATGGAGAATAAACCTAAGCTAAAAAATCCTATATGTCTTGTCGGTTTGCCTGGCATAGGAAATATAGGAAGAATAGCCATAGGCTATATGGTTCACATGCTAAAAGCTAAAAAGTTTGCAGAGCTGTATTCTCCGTACTTCTTCCCATTTGTAATGGTACACAATAACTTGATACACACTTTAAAGAATGAGTTTTACTTTGTAAAAGGAAAAGATCATGATTTAATCTTGCTTATAGGAGACTGCCAGACTTATGACCCAAAGGGACATTATGAAGTTGCTGGAAAGATTTTAGAATTTGTAAAAGGCCTAGGCTGCAAGTTCATAATAACTGTTGGAGGTTTTGGAACAGGAAAGGTCTCTGAAAAACTAAACGTCTACGGAGCAGCGACTGAACAGGAAACAATAAAAGAATACAAAAATTATGGAATAAATTTTGATATAAGCGGACAAATAGGAACAATAGTCGGAGCATCCGGTCTTTTGGTCGGACTGTCAAAAATCTATGGAATAAAAGGTTTGGTTCTGCTTGGCGAAACAACAGGCTTCCCAATAATGACTGATCCGACTGCAGCTGAATCTGTACTAAACGTCTTGGAAAAAGTTTTGAAAATTAAAATTGACTTAACAAAATTAGACGAAAAAGTCAAAGCTATGCATGAGTTCATTAAGAAACTGGAAGATATTCAAAAACAAGCGATAGACCAAATGCAAAAAGAGAAAAAACCAGAAGAACTTAAATATATAGGTTAAATTTAAATAATAGTTTACGAATTAGTGTTTTTTATGAAAGAGTATACTAGATTCGAAAAAGCAAGAATAATTGGCGCACGAGCTTTGCAGATAGCGAGAGGAGCTCCACCAGTCATTCAAACAGATATTAAAGATCCCATAAAAATTGCTGAACAAGAGTTTAAAGAAGGGGTCATACCTTTAGACACAAAAAGACCTGAGCCATGTTAGCATGATAAAAGACATAACCTTGTCTGAGATTTATAATTCTTGTGGAGATAAAGCAATAAAGGTTTCAATAAAAAATGAAAATGGAACTTTTTCTGCATCTTCTCCCTCAGGAACATCGACTGGAACTTATGAGGCAAAAACCTTAGATATGGAAAATACTAGGAAAATTTTTTCAAAAATCAAGTGGAGATTTATAGGTGAAGATGAAAAAGAGGTTGATAAGACAATAGAGAAAATTGGATTAGAAAGAATTGGTTCAAGCCTCTCATTAGCATTATCAATTGCATCTATAAGAGCACTAACAAAAAATGATGCTTACAGATTCTTTAAAAAAGAAGCAGAATCTTTTCCCTATCCTTTAGGAAACACCATAGGGGGCGGAGCGCATAGCGGCTATATCTCTGAGCAAGAATTCCTAGTAATCCCTCTAAGGGCTAGAACAATAAAAGAAGCAATAAAGACCAACTTATCCGTTTGGAAAGAAGTTGGAAAAACATTAAAGCCTTTTATAACTGGAAGGAATAGGGAAAATGCCTGGATATGCAAGTTGAATGACTTGAAATCTTTAGAGATTTTATATGATATAGCTGAAGACCATGGAGCAAGATTGGGAATAGACTTTGCAGCAAACAACATCTTCAAAGATGGAAGATATTATTACAGACATCCTGACAGAAACTTTTCTCCTGATAATCAGCTAGATTTTGTTTTAAGTCTGATAAAGAATTACAAACTCGTCTACGTAGAAGACCCTTTCCATGAGAATGACTTTCAAAACTTCGCAGAACTAACAAGGAAAGCGAAATGTCTAGTCACCGGTGATGACATCTTTGCCACTCAATCTTCTCGTTTAAAACTAGGAATAAAAAAGAAAGCGGGAAATGCTATAATAATAAAACCAAACCAAGCAGGAACTATTTCTAGGACCTTAGAAACTATAAGCCTCGCTAAGAAAGCAAGGTATACAACAGTAGTTTCTCATAGATCCTGCGAAACAAAAGATAGTTTTATTGCAGACTTGGCTTTTGGAATTGGAACTCCCTTAATAAAATGTGCAGCCCGTGGAAAAGAAAGGGAAGCGAAATTCAAAAGATTAGAAGAAATATGGAAGAGAGCTAAAAAACCGAAGATGGCAAAATTGATTCTTAAATGAGTAATGTTTTTATTCAAGTTAAATGAAATAAGATTATGCCAAAAAAAGAGTCAAGAATGGAACTAATGGAGGAGGAACAAGTCTTACTCTCAAAGGAGAGAACAATCCTCTCTTTCATGAGAACAGGCCTAGCGTTCGTAACAGCTGGAATTGTACTTGTAGGATTCTTTGATGAATTAAGGTCAGCACAAATAGTCGGTTATGTCCTAGTTGTTATAGGTTTTATAGAAGTTGCAGAATCCATTAGAAGGCTTCTGGCCAAGCAAAAGGAAGCACAGGAATTAAAAAAGAAATTAAAAGGTTTTAATCTTTAATTTTCTTCCATCTTGGACCTTCAGGTGAATCTTCTATTAAAATTCCCATATCAACCAGTTCCTTTCTTAACTTATCTGCTGCTGCAAAATCTCCTCTTTTCCTATAACCTTCCCTTCTTATAATCAGGTCCATTATTTCCTTTGGCAATGACTCCTTTTTAACTTCTTTTTGGAGAACTCCAATAATATAACCCAATTCCTTAAATGCACTAATTACTTTTTCCCCAGTCTTCTTGCTGATTTTATTGTTTTCATCAACAAATTTGTTAGCCTCTTTAGCCAACTCAAAGAGAACTGAAAGTGCTAGAGGCGTGTTGAAGTCATCATTCATAGCGTTCGTAAATTTTGTCTTAGTTTCTTCTATAGCCTTCATTAATTTCTCATCATTAATTTTCTCATCCTTCATTGAATTGTTTATTCTATTTATTATGTTGTAAAACGCAACCAGTTTTTCCTTTGCTTGCTTTATTGCTTCTTCATCCAAATCTATCTGCGCTCTATAGTGGGTAGAAACATAAAACATCCTTAAAACTTCAGGTTCATAATCTTTTAAAACTTCTCTGATCTTTACGAAGTTCTTCAAGGACTTGGACATCTTTTCTCCTCTTATGTTAAGGACACCGCCATGCAACCAGTATTTAACAAAAGGTTTCTTCCCTGTTGCTGCTTCTGCTTGAGCTATTTCATTCGTATGATGCGGGAATATCAACTCCGAGGCACCGCCATGCAAATCGTATTGAGGACCAAAGATGCTTACAGTCATAGCAGTGTCTTCTATATGCCAACCTGGTCTTCCTTTCCCCCAAGGAGAGTCCCACGATGGTTCGTTTGGCTTTGCCGCCTTCCATAAAGAAAAATCATAAGTGTTTCTCTTTCTAGGGTCAGGTTCAATCCTATGTTTTGTCAGATCGTCTATAGTCATTCTAGAAAGTTTAGTATAGTCCTTGAACTTGTCAACATCATAATAAACATCGCCTTCGACAACGTACGCATAGCCTTTATCTATGAGCGTTTTGATTTGCTCGATTATTTGAGGGATGTATTCAGAAGATCTGGGAAACATATCAACGTTCTGTTTTACTTCTAATGCTTCCATATCCTCGAAGAATCTCTTTGTGTAAAATTCTGCCAGCTCTTTGAAAGTCATTCCTCTTTCATTTGATCTTTTAATTATTTTATCGTCTATGTCCGTGATATTCTGTGCGTAAAAGACATTAAAGTCTAGATATCTCAGCCATCTGACTATGACATCAAAGTTTATGTAGGTCTTTGCATGTCCTAAATGGGCATCATCGTAAACAGTCTGACCACAGACAAACATCTTAACTTTACCTTTTTCCAGAGGTACGAACTCTTCTTTCTTTCTTGTTAGAGTGTTGTAAACCTTCAACATAAAATCACTTTTTCTTTTTTCCGCATTCACAATGCTTTCTGTGTTCTTTTCTCCATTGGTTCTTTTCTTCTTCTGTTCCTTTCTTAGGAAACTTGTTTTTCAAATGCCATTCCTTATTTAACATCGAATCACAATGTCTCAGCTAATATCACTAATTGCCGAGAGAAAATATAAATATTAGGTTAGCAGCAATAGATAGCATGAAATTTAAATCGAATGATCTTTCCTATTTAATAGGAGCCCTTCAAGGAGATGGTTGCTTTTGTAAATATTATGCTAATGATAGAAATAATCGAAAAACTCTTCGTCATGTTATACGTATGGAAGCTATGGATCTAGAAATGGTTAAAAAGGTACAAGAAACATTCAATAAAATTTTTAATAGGAATGTTAAAATTTATAGAGGCTTTGATGGAGTTTACGAAATCAAATATTTGGTCAAAACGTTAATTCCTATTTTCAAGAAATTAGATATAAGAATAAAAGATCCACCTATACCGCCTAAATGGGTAAATGGCAATATTAATTTCTTTGGACCTTATTTAGCAGGAGTAATTGATTCTGATGGTTCTATATGCATTAAACGACCTCAATATCCACAATGCAATATAAAAATATATTCTGGACATCCTCAATTAGAACTAAAGAAATCAATAGAGAGACATTTTAATTGTAAAGTTTTTAGTACAAGAGAAATAAAATACAATAAAACATGGAAAATGTGGACAAGCGTTTTTAGAATAGATTTTACAGTTTCACCAAAAAATGTATTTTTAATAGAAAAATATCTTCTACCTTATTTAACTATTCCAAGAAAAAGTAATGAAATCAAAAAGTATATAAAACAAAGATGGAGCGGGATACGCGAGTCGAACGCGTCTATCTTGCTTTCTTCATAGTTCTGCAGGTTCGCCTTCTTTCGAATCAAGCGCATAGCCGATCTGCCAATCCCGCATAATAACAGAATATTATCAGTTTCTTTTAAATCTTTATTTAAGATACCCATAAGTACACCTTTTTTCTCATATCTTTTAGAATATTATACTCTATTATCAATTTCTTTTTCTTTAGAATAGCAAGCTTGTATCTAAGCGTTCTTTCAGGTAACTTTGTTATCTTAAGAAGTTCTTGCCTAGACTTGGGAGTAGAAAGAGTTTTCCTGATTTCAATCAAAGCAAAGTCGTTCCCCGGTCATACCAACCCAATTAATAGTTTGATAGAAAGATATAAAAACCTTTTTATAGCGGCAATCTTAATTTAAAGTTTTCTGTACTACTAAAATTATGCAAGCGGAGATAGTCAGGTTCGTGCCTTCAAACTTGAAAGTAATAGAAAAAGCTCTAGAAATAGCTGAAATAAAAGCTGGAGAAGATGTTAAATGAATAATGAAGTTAAATATAAGGCAAAAATCAAAGGACAATTGGAAGAGATGTTGGATGAAAAATTAATCGCAGAATTTTTTCACTTCTTCACCAAAGAAGAGATAGAATATGTTGAGGAAATAAAAAAATGAAAGCTGTGTTCCTAGATATTGATGGTGTCTTATTGTTATGAAGTGAAAGGATGGAAACCTTCAAAAGTTGTAGATGTAGTTGCTCCAAAAGGAGATAGAGGTCCGCTCACTCATCGTCCTCTCTATCTTTATAGAATGAGCGAAATATAAAAGTTTTAAATAAGAAACCATAAAATTCTTTTATGGCTCAAGCTTACAAAATGTATATTAACGGTCAATGGATAGAATCTGGTTCTGGAGAGACATTCACAAAAATTAATCCTGCTACGCTAGAAACAATCGGCGAATTTCAAAAAGGAAGGGAGATGGATGTTGAAGCAGCAGTCAATGCTGCTGAGGACTCGTTTAAGTCATGGAGCGAGATTCCTGCTCCAAAAAGAGGAGAAATCTTATTCAAAGTAGGTCAGTTGTTACAACAAAATAAAGAGGAACTAGCAAAGGTCATAACGCAGGAAATGGGAAAAGTCCTTGCAGAAGCAAGAGGCGATGTCCAAGAAGCAATTGACATGACATTCTTAATGGCTGGAGAAGGTAGAAGATTGTTTGGCAAGACAACACCTTCAGAGCTCAAGGACAAGTTTGCAATGGCAGTAAGAAGACCTATTGGAATAGTCGGCTTGATAACTCCTTGGAACTTTCCTATAGCTATACCAGCATGGAAAATAATGCCAGCCTTGATTTGCGGAAACACTATTGTTTTCAAACCATCGTCTGATACGCCTTTGTGCGCTATAAAGTTTGTAGAGATATTAGAAAAGGCAGGAATCCCAAAGGGTGTTGTTAATCTTGTGACAGGACCTGGAGAAGTTATAGGACTTCATATGGCAAGACATAAAAAAATAAGAGCAATATCGTTTACAGGTCATAGAGATACTGGCCTGGAAATTCTAAGAGCAGCTGGAGTAAAGAGAACTAGCTTAGAGCTAGGAGGAAAGAATCCGATTATAGTTATGGATGATGCTGACCTAAGCTTGGCGGTAGACGGAGTTATTTGGGGCGGTTACGGCACAACAGGACAAAGATGCACTGCTGCGTCACGAGTCATCGTTCATGAGAATATAAAGAATGAGTTTGAGAAGATGCTCATTGAAAGAATTAAAAAATTAAGAATAGGAGACGGATTGGATCCGGATACTGACATGGGGCCTTTAGTTAACAAGGCTGCACAGGAGAAATCAAAAACATATTCCGACCTCGGTCTCAAGGAAGGAGCTAAACTTTTGATTGGTGGTAAAGCTCCTAACATGAAAGGATTTTTCTTTGAGCCAACTTTGTTCACTAATTGCAATATAGATATGAGAATTGCAAAAGAGGAAATCTTTGGTCCCATAGTTTCTTTGATATCTGCAAAGAATTTGAAAGAAGCAATTGAGATTGCTAATTCTGTTGAATATGGATTGAGTTCTTCTATTTACACTAAAAACATAGGTAATGCTTTCAAAACAATTGAAAAACTTGAAGCAGGATTGACATATATTAATGCCTCTACCATCGGCTCAGAGGTTCATCTGCCATTCGGCGGAGTCAAGCACTCTGGAACAACTCGTGAAGGCGGATGGACAGCTATCGACGAGTTCAGCGACGTAAAAACTGTTTACTTTGACTACTCAGGAAAGCTACAGAAAGCACAGATAGATGATTAAATGATAACTACGCCTGAAACTAAAATCTGTTCATCAATGGCAAATCCAACAAGCCCTCTAGGTTGCCTGATGTATAACTCGGCTTTCGAGTATCTGAAACTAAACTATATTTATTTTGCATTTGCAGTCACTGACTTGGAAAAAGCGATAAAAGGCATGAGAGCACTAAACTTTAGAGGAACAACAATCTCTATGCCGTATAAGATAGAAGTAATGAAATACCTCGATAAACTGGATGAAACCGCAAAGTCTATAGGTGCTGTAAATGTTGTAATCAATGATAATGGTATTCTTACAGGATATAATTCTGACTGGATTGGGGCAATGACAGCTCTGAAAGAGATAATAAAAATAAAAGACAAGAGAATCTTGGTTCTCGGTGCAGGAGGAGCAGCACGTGCTATAGTCTATGGCTTGACCAAAGAAGGTGCAAAAACTAAAGTTCTTAATAGAACAATTTCCAGAGCGGAAGAGTTGGCTAAAACTTTCAATGTTGAGTTTGGCGGATTAAACGAGATAAAAGACATTTCTAAATATGATATTATAATGAACGCTACATCTGTTGGTCATAGAGACAAAAATGAATCTTTGATAGATAATAGCCTGCTAAGTCCGAAACAAATAGTATTTGATACTGTTGTCTCTTCGTTGGAATCAAAATTGATTAAAGAAGCAAAAGAAGTTGGTTGCAAGGTTGTTCCTGGTTGGAAAATGCTTCTTTATCAGGCTGTTTGGAATTTTGAAAAGTTTACAGGGATGAAAGCTCCTGTTGAAGTTATGGAGAAAGCTTTGAAAGGTTGGATGAGCAAATGATAAAAATAGTAAAGGCATCTGAAGCTAAAGAAAGGAAGGTAGCTAATACTTATAGCGTTTTTGGAATGCTTTCAAAGAAAGATAGCAGAAATCTTTCGATGTGCATCAGTAAAGCCAAGAACCATAAAGAAATAGCTCTCAACACAAAGAGCGATAGATTCTACTATATAATCGATGGTAATGTAAAGGTAGAGGCTGATGGACAAACATTTGAGGCACAAAAAGGAGATTTAGTGTTTATTGCAGCAAACACCAAGTATAAGTTCAGTGGTACATTTGAGGCTGTTCAAGTTCTTTCTCCACCATTCGATTCTACAAATGAGCCATTAGATATAAACGGCAATCCGAAGAGATGATAGAATGACAAATGTCATACTAATAAAAAATAATTTTTTAGAGAATCTTAGAAAAATTGTAAGCAAAAACAAATTCTCCAAAAATGATAAAATTGCAATCAAAGTTCATATGGGAGAATATGGAAACATAACTCATGTAAGACCTGAAATAGTTGGTGCTGTGGTTGAGGAATTAAAGAAAATGGGAGCCAAACCTTTCGTGTTTGATACACCTACATTGTATAAAGGCTCTAGAGATACCCCTGAAAAATATTTGGAGACAGCAAGAAAGAATGGTTTTACTGAAGAAACTATAGGTTGTCCAATAATAATCTCTGATGAAGGAATAAAAGTAAAAGGCAAGAAATATTTGAAAGAAATAGAAGTTGCAAAAGAGATTCAGAATGCAGATGGGTTAGTAGTAATTTCACATTTCAAAGGTCATCCAGAAGCAGGTTTTGGAGGATGCATCAAGAATTTGGGTATGGGTGCTGTTACCAAGAAAACTAAAAAGATAGAACATACAGAATCCCAACCTATAATAATCGGGAATTGCAAAGGTTGCGGAACCTGTGTAAAGTTTTGCAAGGAAGGAGCTATCCAGATCAAGAACGGGAAAGCTGTCTTTGATTATGATAAATGCTTTGG
>CAZYZB010000006.1:0-33938 GCA_964651405.1 uncultured archaeon | reverse complement strand
TCAGGTATTGACAGTTCTATTGTAACTTATGGCGGATACATCCAATACAAAAAATCTGAAGGGATAAAACCTTTGGATATTAATTTTGAACTTCCTTTAATTTTTGTAGACAGTGGAGAATCTGCTAAAACAGGTGAAACAGTTCCCTATGTTAGGAGTCAAAGAGAAGAAAGTAAAGAATTTGTTGACACTGTTTTAGAAAGATTAAACAATATTTCCCTTCAGGCATTAGATGCTCTGAAAGAACAGAACCTTGGATTAATGGGAGAACTGATGCTGGAGTATTATCTAGAGCTAAAAAAACTAAACATTTCCACAGAAAAATTGGATAACATCATAGAAATTGCTGTTAAGAACAATGCTTTAGGAGCAAAGCCGACTGGAGGTTGGGGTGGAGGTTGCTGCATTGTTTTAGCTAAAGATAAAAAACAGGCAGAAGAATTGATGAGGATATATGGTGAAAAGGGCTTTAGCTCTTTTCAAGCTGAGATTGGAGTAGAAGGAGTAAAGGAGATAAGATGAATATTGTTGTTGCGATAACAGGTGCCTCTGGTGGCATAGTAGGATTAAGGCTAATCGAAGAATTAAAGAAAATGAAATTCAATGTTAGTGTAATTATATCAGAAGCAGGTAAAAAAGTATTAAAAGAAGAGACTAAATCGCAAATAAAATATGATTATGATGAGAATGATATAGAAGCTACAATATCAAGCAGTTCAAATAAAATTGATGCCTTTATAATATGTCCGTGCTCCATGAAAACCTTATCTGCAGTTGCTAATGGATATTCAAATACACTAATTAATAGGTTGGCTGACGTCCAGTTGAAGATGAGGAGAAAATTAATTTTGTGCGTAAGAGAAACTCCATTTAACTTAATTCATGTTGAAAACATGAGAAAGGTAATTCTAGCCGGTGGAAACATAATGCCGTTAAATGCTGCGTATTATTTTAAACCCAAAACCTTGGAAGACATGAACAACTTTTTTGTTGGAAAAATCCTAGACTTATTAGACATTAAAAATAATTTGTATAAGAGGTGGAAAGAATGAGTCTTAGAGCATTTATAGATAAATTAGACAAGGAGAATAAAATAATAAAAATTAACAAAGAAGTCTCGACAGACTTTGAGATTGCAAATATTCTAGCTTCTTTGGATGGTAAATTAGTAATTTTCAATAATGTTAAAAATTCAAAATACCCTGTCATAGGCAACGTCGCATCCTCTAGAGAATTAATAGCAGATGCTTTAGGAATTAGAAAAGATCAAATTTTAGAAAGATTAAGTTGGTCTACTAGTAATCTAAAAGAACCAGCAATGATAAGCAATGCACCTTGTCAAGAGATAGTAGAGAATAACGTCGACTTGAATTCTTTACCTATTTTAAGATACATGCCAAAAGATGGTGGGAAGTATATTGCTTCTGCTGTTTGCATAATAAAAGATCCTGAAAATGGAATAAGAAATATTTGTTTTCATAGGTTAATGCTTTTAGATAAAAATCATTTTGCTGCAAGAATAGTTGAGAATCGTGGAACTGACACTGCTTTAAAAAAAGCTGGCGGAGAACTGGATATTGCTATTTGCATAGGAAATGCTGTACCAGTTTTATTGGCAGCAGCAACCACTCTGCCGCACGGTGTTGATGAACTAGGAATGGCAAACGCCTTAGAAGAAACAAAGCTCGTTAAATGCAAGTCTATTGACATAGAAGTTCCAGCAGATTCAGAAATTGTTTTAGAAGGTAGGATAACAAAAGAAAAAGTTCAGGAAGGTCCCTTCCTTGATATAACCGAAACATATGATCGAGTAAGAGAGCAACCGGTCATAGAAATTAAAAAAATAACACATAGAAAGAATGCTATGTTTCATGCTTTAATTGCAGGTAAAGGAGAGCATAAGCTTTTGATGGGAATGCCTAAAGAGCCAACAATTTTTAATGAAGTAAATAAAGTTTGCAAATGCAAGAATGTTTTAATAACGCTTGGAGGAACATCTTGGTTGCATGCAATAGTCCAGATACATAAAGAAAAGGAAGATGATGGCAAAAAAGCACTGGAAGCAGCATTCAAAGGGCACGGTTCATTGAAACATTGTGTAGTAGTTGATGATGATATTGATATTTACGATATGAATGAAGTTGAGTGGGCGATTGCTACTCGTTCTCAAGCAGATAAGAATATTTTGATTCTTACTAATCAACCTGGTTCTTCTCTAGACCCTTCTGCTCATCAAGAACCTGGTAAGAAGGCTTTAACAGCTAAAGTGGGCATAGATGCAACAGTTCCTTTCGGCAAGACGGACAAGAGTTTTAAGAAAGAAAGATATGAAAAGATTGATTTGAAAAAATATTTGTGATGTCATGGAACTAACAAAAGAAGAAGAAAAAATGTTTGTTGGTGAAAGAGGCGAGGGAATACAAAAAGCAATGGAGATAGTTGTTGCTCTAGGAAAGATTTACAATGCAGAAAAGCTTGTTATGGTTAATAGCGTTCAAGTTTCTGGAGTGAGCTATAAGAATTTAGGAGATGCTGGGATCGAATTCCTAGAAGAATGGGCAAAGAAGGGCGGTAAGATTTCCGTCAAGACAACATTGAATCCTGCTGGGATGGACTTGGAAAATTGGAGAAAGCTTGGCTTTAAAGAAGAATTTGCGAGAAAACAGTTAAGAGTCATTGATGCCTTTAAGAAAATGGGCATCTCACCAATCTGTTCATGCACACCATATTTGATAGGTTTTTTACCAAAGTTTGGAGAACATATCGCATGGGGAGAGTCTTCTGCTGTAGCATTTGCCAATTCTGTTATTGGTGCTAGAACCAATAGGGAAGGTGGTCCTTCTGCTTTAGCAGCTGCTATTTGTGGTAGAACTGCTTGTTATGGTTTTCATTTGAATGAGAACCGTAAGGCAGATTTTATTTTTAATGTTAATTGCGAGGTTAAGGATTTTTCTGATTTTGGAGCTTTAGGAAATATGATTGGAAAAGTTGTAAAGAACAAGGTTCCATATATTATAGGGATTAAAGAAACTAATCAAGATAATTTAAAAGTTCTAGGAGCTTCGATGGCTGCTAGTGGAGCAGTTGCTTTGTTCCATATAGATAAGATTACACCAGAAGCCGTAATGAAGAACATGATAAACGGTTCTGCAGAAAAAATTACATTGGAAAGTTTGGAAGAAGGTTATAATTCTTTGAACTCAAATGTTAATGAGATAGATCTTGTAAGCATAGGTTGTCCTCATGCTTCTATAGATGAAATAAAAAAGATTGCAGAACTTGTTAAAGACAAAACACTCAAAGCAGAGCTATGGGTAACAACATCCAAATATACAAGTGAAAGGGCTAAAGATTATGTCAGAACAATAGAGCAGAGTGGAGGAAAAGTTGTGAATGACACTTGCTTGGTAGTGGCACCTGTTGAGGATTTTGGTTTTAAAAATGTTGCTACAAATTCTGGTAAAGCTGCTTTTTATGTGCCTTCATATTCTAAATTAAACGTCAGGTTCGGCTCTTTAGAAAAATGTATAAATGCAGCGATAAAAGGTAGATGGGAATGAAAATTGAAGGAAAAATAATAAAATATGGAGAAGTAGAAGGCGAGACTGTTGTTTCAAATGAACCAATAGGATTTCTAGGTGGAGTAGACCCAGAGACTGGAATAGTTATTGAAAAAGGACATCCATTAGAAGGAAAAAACATTAAAGGAAAAGTTCTAGTATTTCCAACTGGTAAAGGTTCTACGGTTGGCTCTTACATCTTGTACAGAATGAAAAAGAACAATGTGGCTCCTCTTGCTATAATAAACGAGGAATGCGAACCGATAACAGCTGTTGGAGCAATAATATCTAACATACCTTGTGTTGACAAGATTAAAATAAATGTTTTTAAGACAGGAGATAAGATTAGAATAGAAGGAGAAAAGGTTTTTCTAAACGAATGAAATCGACAATAGTTAGACTGTTAGGTAAAGATTAAAAAGCTTTTTGTTTTACTTATTAATGATTGTATGTATGTAGCTGAAAGAATACAAAAGAATCTAAAAAGAGATAAGTTTAGGCCTAGAAAGATTTTGGATGCTTGCTGTGGAGAGGGGTGGTTACCTCATGAACTTTCATCTGTTTATCCAAAAAGCGATACCTATGGGCTTGATATTAATGCTCAATTGTTAGCTACAGGAATATCCAAGGGATATTTTGACAATGCAACCGCTATTATTGGAGATGCCTTTAGACTTGGTGAAAAAGATCAGAGATTTAAAAAAGTAAGCGTAGAACCAAGATATCGTAAGGAAAATATCTTTAGGAATTTAAGATATGAAAGTATGAGAGAACCTCTTAAAGATCTTGACTTGGTTACGGCAATAAATCCTGTTTGTACATTAACACTTCACGACATCGGAAAGATATGGACAAATAAAGATGTTGGCAAAAAGCCAGTTCCACTCAATGCGATAGCTTCAGCTGCAAGGGAAGGAGGTTATGTTTTGTACTCGATGTCAGTGTCTGGTGAATTTGTTACAGCTTATGGTACAAACTCTAAACTTACAGATGAAATTATAAAAGAAGAAATGGAAGACAGGATTAAAAGAGGATCGGAATGCAATTTAGAATTTGTTGATGCTGGTCTTTTAGAACATAAAGCAGAAACTGGGTTGGCTGTATTATTTAAGAAAACTAAATAAATATATAAAATATGTGATTAAATGGAAGATATCATACTTCTTAAACTTGGAGGCAGTCTTATCACTGATAAAACAAAGCCATTTACTCCAAGACTAGATGTAATCAAAAGATTAGCAAAAGAGATTCATGAAGCCAGGACTAGAGGTGTGAAATTAATTATAGGCCATGGCGGAGGTTCTTTCCCTCATAAACCAGCTAAAGATTATAGGACGAATGAAGGAATGATAAACAAAGAAAGTTGCAAAGGTATATCTTTAGTTCAAGATGCTGCATCTAGACTTAATAGAATCATAGTAAATTCTTTAATAGAAGCAGGCGAGAACGCAATTTCTGTTCAGCCGTCTGCAGCGCTTATCACAGAACAAGGGAGAATTAAAGAGTGGTATTTAGAATCAGTAAAAGAAATGCTCAAGCATAACTTGCTGCCTGTTCCGTATGGAGATGTTGCGCTTGATACTAAACAAGGATGCAGCATAATATCAACAGAGGAAATTCTGAATTATTTAGCTAAAAATTTAGGTTCTAAAAAAATTATTCTGGCTGGCATAGTAGATGGAGTGTTTACTTCAGACCCTCAAAAAGATTCTAGCGCCAAACTAATAAAAGAAATAAACACAAATAATTATCAAGATATCAAGAAATACCTTGGTGGAAGTGCTGGTATCGACGTTACGGGTGGAATGCTCCATAGAGTTGAGAGAATCTTTGAACTAACAAAACTCGGAGTTGAAGCTGATATTATCAACGGAGAGAAAGAAGGCTATCTTAAAAGAGCTTTACTTGGGGAAAGGGGCTTAGGAACGATAATCAAGGCTTAAACTCTTACAAAAATATTCTATCCTGAATACAAATATTTAAATAGCTTTGATTGCTACAACATAGATGAGACTAGGAAAATTTTTAGTTAATTTTTTCATCGTGATAATAGTCTTGACTATTTTAACCCTGTTTTCTTCAAAAAATCATACAGGACAATTCATTATGCCTTCAACAAATAATTTCGATGTTGCAGCTGCGATCATTATCTTCTCGTCGATTATAATATTCTTCATCAAAGTTCCTAAGAAATATTACAGGCCTATACCAACAAGGGCTTGATACTCTGTTTTAAAGATTGAATATCAGTTGAACAAAGTTAATTTAGAATTTGAAAATTTCTTCTTTCCAACCGGTATTCTTGATTAAGTTCACTGCCTCAACTAACCATGCAGTGAAAGTGTGCGGGAATTGTGTAACCTCAAATAAAAGTTGTTTTAAATTAGTCCACCTGAATCCATATGCAACTTCAGGGTTTGTAGCAATTTTTCCATTATATTCTCCAACAATTACAGCACAGTGCTCGTTCTCGCAGCGATCGCTATAAGCTTTAAAATAATTGAAAGCTCCTATCTTTCTAAGACTTACATCTTCTATTCCCCATTCAGTCTTTAAGCATCTTTGAGCAGATTCTATATAATCTTCATCCCTGTCTTCCAAGTGAAGAGGATGGCTTGCTGCTGTTAAGTCCCATAGCTTGTCAAATAAGTGATGCTTCCTATGCTGTAAGAGAATAGTTCCATCTTTGTTGTAAAGTAGTATTACAAAGGCTCTATGTCTCTTTCCTTGTCCTGCATGGCATACGCTTCTCGGTGCATAGCCTAAAAAATTATCCTTATCATCAACCAATATCATTGTCTGTTCCATAAAATCTAATCAATAATTCTTGCATATAAGCTTTATAAGATTATTCGTCAATTGCCAGTTTCTTCGTTAATTGATAATTCTTCTAAAATCGTCGTGGTTAAGCTTAAATCCTTGCGTTAAAATAAATCTTTTAAATTTTGAGTGTTGTTATGAAATCAAATGTTGCTATAGTCTATGTTGATGTGACAAAGTTCGGAGAACATTGGTCATTGGATCATTTTGATTCTGCATGGGATGTAGGGAAAAATGTTTTAGAAAAATCAGGATATCATAGAGCTGGTGTTGGTTCTTTTAATTTTGCTGGCGGTATAAGCGAGTATGAAAAAGCAAAGCTTAAGCAAATGTTAAGAGCTCCAGATAAAGAAATACGCTTTTTTGAAGGAGGAAGAGAATCAGGAATAACAGCGCTTGAGTATGCTGTTCGTTCTATTAAATCTGGAGAATACGATGTAGCATTTGTAGGATCTTCTGAAAGATCGCTAAATACAGCTTCTAACAATAATGGTGAAAATCTTTTGAGAAAAGGAGATGAATTTTACATTGAAGCAGGTAAAATGAAAATGCAATTTATGCATGATATTAATGTTTCTGAAGGTTCATTAGCAGGAATACCTGTGAAAGCTCATTTTCAAGGTTACTTTAATCCTAAAGCACAATATCAGACGTTTATAAAAAAAGCAAGTGTTTTAAGATCACCTTTTGTTGAAGGTGCAAAACCATTGAGGGATTTAGAAAAATCATTTGAGAACAGTTGCGGTGCAGTTGGAATGATTTTATGCAATGAGGATGAAGCAAGAAAACATCCTAAACCAGTTTTTATTGAGGGATTTGGAACATCGTATGGCGTAGACAAAGAACATAGTTATATTATCCCATCGATTGAAACAACAATTGAAAAAGCATGTAAGAATGTTGTTAATCCAAAGGAAATTTCTCTTTTACAGATTCCTGATAACGCAACACCCTTGGAAGCGATAGCTCTTAGTAATTTTAGAATACCTAGAAATGAAATAGAGGAAGTATTAAAGAATACTTTTAAAAATGCAGATGAACCAGAAAAACAAACTCCATCTTGGACTTATGCATTAGATAAACCACTGTTCGTTAACACAGACGGTGGAGATAAGGCTGCTGGACTTCCAGGATATCCAACATCATATCTTAGAAAAGTTGCAGAAACATTTTTACAATTAAGAGGTGAAGCTGATAAAAGACAAGTTCCAAATGTAAAGTATGGTTTGGTTCTTTCGATAGATGACTATAGAGAAATGTCCACATCTGCACATTTGTTAGGTGTAAGATAATGGCTGAAGATAATCTTATGGATTACAGAGGGAGAGGAAGATTTATAGGGAATATGATTCATAGATGTGTTAATTGCGGTCAATTATCAGAAGAAAAATTAAATATATGCTGTAAAAATTCTCAGATAAAGGAAGATTATCAATTGTCCGGGTTTGGACAAATAACATCTTATACAGGAGAATTTGATGGAATTTTTAAATTTCCTAATATTAGTGTAAAACTAAAAGAAGGAATAATTGATAGAGACGGCAAATGGGTTGGCATAGAAGAACCTGAAATTGGAAAACCAACAGAATTTAGGGTTAGACTTACAAAATTTGATAGAAGGCCGTCATATAATACTCCTCATCGTGCATATTCTGAAGCTTTGGCAAAAGATATTCCTTTCAAAGTTAATTATAAAGGAGAAGATGTTGGGATAAGAGGATGGGGAACTTGGATTGGTGAGTATTCTATACCAACAAAGGAAATTGCACCTTCAGATTTTATTGAGAAAAGAATTGCACATCCTACAGAAGATGCATTTACAATGGCTTCAGAAGCAGCAATATATGCTAGAAAAAGAGCTGGCTGTGATTTGAAAGGTCCAGGAACGATACTTTTAGGAACTGAACACAAACCGACCCATTCACAACCTTATTCGAATTTAATTGGAACAAGAGTAAATGCTCCTCCAACTTTTGATACAGGAGATTTAAGTGCAGCATGCCTAGCAGGACAAAATACCCTTGTTAATTGTTTATGTCAGGTTGAAGCAAGACAGTCAGATTGGGCTATTAGTGCATGGTCTGACTATGCTGGTTTTTTGGGAAGAGCAGACGAGGATTTGAGAAGATTTACAGGAGATGGTGCTTCAGTTTTAGAAGTTGGCAGAGGCGATAAAGAAAACTTGGTTGCTATTCCAATCAGGAACAAAGATGGCAGATTCACATCAAAGTATGCGACATATACTCCAGATTATGATGTTGGCAGCTTAGCAAGAGCTTTTCACGGAAAGAGATTTACAGGAAAACCTGGATATGAACATCATACAAGAGAAGCTGGAAAAGCTTTTTTCAAAGATTTTGATTTAAAGCCAGGAGATTTTAAATTTTTTGTTGGGCATAATCCTAACCTTGGTTTTGTTTTAAAGCTTGGTAAAGATTTTGGATTTACTGATGCTCAGATGGAACCAAATAGAACTGTTAGCCCATTATTAGGAAATCATTATTCTGCTTGTGCAGAATTCAATTGGGCTTTAGAGCATTCAAAACCTGAAGATAGAATTTATTTAGAGAAATATGGTTCAGGTGCACAAGCTGAAGTTATTCCGTTTTTAGTTCTCGGAGGAGTTGAAGAAAGAAAAAGTGTGGCACCTACTGTTGACGAGTTAATAGCACATAAGAAAATGATTAATTTGGCTGAGCATGAAAAATTAATGAAGATGAGAGAAGAGATTCTTGGTTTTGCATAGTTGAAATCTATGAAAACTTCTGCAATCCCTAACTTTGACAATCTTTCAATTAAAAAAAGAATAGAGATAATAGGAGACTTTTGTGATCTAAATCCTGATGAAAGAAAAATGCTCGGAAGCATAAAATCTAGAGAATTAGAAAATTTAGGTGAAAATCAAACAGGCTCTTTTCCTTATGCTTTAAGGTTTGCAAATTATTTCAAAATTAATGGAAGAGATTATTTTATACCTATTGTGACAGAAGAAGCTTCTGTTGTTGCAGCTGATTGCTATGCAGCAAAATTATGTTATGATAACGGAGGGTTTAAGGCTTCTGTCATTGATTCAAAAGAGTACAGCAAATCAATAGGGCAAATACAATTCGTGGAAGTTAAAGATACAGAAAAGGCTAGAAGAAAAATCCTAGAAAATAAGAGTTATTTGCTTAATAGAGCTAGAGAAGGTCACAAGCATTCTAATCCGTATGATTTGTTTGTAGAAGATTTTGAAAGTGATCTCGGTAAAATGTTGGTCGTAAACCTTCAGATAAATCCTGGAGATTCTATGGGAGCTGCTGTGGCAAGCCATATGGCAGATACGATAGCTCCTGAAATTTCTAAAATAATAGGAGCTGATTATAGTAGAGGAATAATTTCAAATTACTCTGGTAGATTGACTAGAACTGAGATGAAAGTTCCAATAGAAAAATTAGCTAGAAAAAGCAAAATTACTAGAAGAGGTTGGAGTGGAGAAGAAGTAAAGGATGGAATATTATGGCGTGCCGAGTGGGCTAAAAAAGATTTTAAGAGAGCAGTAACCAACAACAAGGGAATAATGAATGATGTGATTGGGGTTGCTAGAGCAACAGCACAGGATGATAGGGCCATAGAAGCAGCTAATGCTTTGTATGCAATTAGAAATGGAAGTTATCAACCATTAAGTAATTGGCGTGCTGAAGACGATTATCTTTGCGGCGAATTAGAAATGCTCATTCCATGCGGCATAGTTGGTGGAGAAATTAAAAGTTATCCAAAAGCAGAATTCTTATTAAGAAAAGTTTTAAAAATTGAAAAAGCAGACCAGTTAGCAGAGATTATGGCTTCAGTTGGTCTTGCTGGAAATCTCGCTGGATTAAGTATGATTTCTACTATAGGCTTGGAAGAAGGCCATGAAATGTATAGGAAATAAAATCTTTTAAAGTTGTAAAATTAACTATTCTCTGATAGTATGATTAGACAGCCTATTGTTGTTACAGTTGGCCATTCAGACCATGGGAAAACGACTTTGCTAGACAGAATTAGAGGTACGGCTGTCACTTCCAAGGAGCCTGGTCTTCTTACGCAACACGTCGGAGCTAGCTACATAACAGTTGATACGATTAAAAAATTATGCGGAGATTTGTTGGAAAAGTTTAAGATAAAAATCGAAATCCCTGGTCTTTTATTCATCGATACTCCAGGTCATGCTGCTTTCATAACAATAAGAAAAAGGGGATCTTCTATAGCAGACCTAGCTATTTTGGTTATAGATTTGACAGAAGGAATGCAAGAGCAGACAGACGAGTCAATAAATATTTTAAAACATTTCAAGACGCCGTTTGTTGTTGCTGCAACCAAGGTAGACAGAATAGAGGGTTGGATTCCTCAAAAAACTTCTTCTTTTTTAGAAAGTTTCTCAAAACAACCAGAATGGATAAGACAAAAATTAGATGAAAAGGTCTATAGATTAGTTGGTCAGTTGTCAGAACGCGGTTTCGAGTCAGAAAGATTTGATAGGGTTTCAGACTTTAAAAAAACAGTCGCAATTGTTCCTTGTTCTGGAATAACTGGCGAAGGAATTTCAGAATTATTAACTGTTTTGTCTGGACTAGCTCAATCTTTCCTCAAGGAACAGCTAGAAGTTTCAAAAGGAACTGGTAAAGGTTCTATACTGGAAGTCAATGAAGTCAGGGGATTAGGAACAACTATCGATGTCATCTTGTATGACGGTGAAATGAAAAGAGGAGACTGGTTAATAATAGGTGGTAAAGAACCGATTGTCACAAAGATAAAGGCCTTGCTAAAGCCTCCTCCATCAAGGGAATTAAGTTTAGAAAAGCAATTCGAGAACGTTGAATATGTTTATGCTGCAGCTGGAATAAAGATTTCAGCTCCTGATTTAGAAAAAGCAACTTCAGGAAGTCCAATAGCTACTGTTCATGAAGGTGGAAAAATAGAAGAAATCAAGAAGGAATTACAAGCAGGAATAGAAGAGATAGAGTTTGAAAAAACAGGAGAGGGAATAATTCTCAAGGCAGATACCTTAGGGAGCCTAGAAGCTTTGATAGGAGTCTTCAAAGATAAGATTGCAATTAAAAAAGCTGAGATTGGAAAAGTTATGAGAAAGGACATGATTGAGATCGAGTCTGTTAAAGATCCATTTAAAAAAATTATAATTGCTTTCAATGTTGACATTGATGAGATAGCAGCAAAAGAAGCTAAGGACAAGTCACTAACAATCCTTCAAAACAACATAATTTACAGGCTAATGGAGGATTATGATAACTTTGTAAAACAACAACAAGAAAAAATAAAATTACAAAAGTTAGAGGCTATAACCTTGCCAGCAATAATAAAGCTACTTCCAGGTCATGTTTTCCATGCTTCGAACCCTGCGATAGTTGGTGTAGAAGTCTTGGATGGGACAATAAAGTCTGGATATAAACTGCAAAAGGATGGAAGGGAGATTGGAGAAATAAAAGCAATACAGTCTGAGAATGTTTCCATGCCTAAAGCAAAAAGAGGAGAAAGAGTTGCAGTTTCAATAGAAGGGCCGATTGTTGGTAGGCATATCAAGGAAGGAGACGAGCTAGAGACGATTATAAATGAAAATGACTTGAAAGTTCTTGAAGAGTTGAATATGAGAGAAGAGATTGATCTGGCTAGAAAAATACTTAAAATATCTTAAAGCCTAAGACTAACAAAATTGTTACCAGCAAAGGTTGATGAATCAAGTAGATGAATAATGAGTTTCTTCCTAGGAATGTTATAATTCTCACAATAGGATTGTTTGAGAAGTCTTTAATCTTAAAGTTTCTTTTTCCTTTTTTGTATAGCATATTTCCAAAAAATATGCCCAACAGCGTTACGCCGAACCATGGTAAAATAGGCCAGTAATCAAATGTGAAAAAGCCTTTTGGAATGAAGCCTAGCCATAAGAGCCATGGGAAGTCGAATCTAAAGTCTTGCAGGTAAAAGCCTATAATAATAAGCCAAAGACCAAGTATAAGATTCAATCTTTTATATTTTAGAAAGAATTGGCCAATGATTATAGAAGCTCCTATGAAGTGAAGAATTCCGAATATTATGAAAGCTTCTGGAAACGTCAGATAAGTGATGGCAGTTATTAGTAAGCCATAGACAAATATTTTCAAACCTCTTGAAAAGAATTTTTTATGAATATCGTTTCTCATTTTAACATAAGACAAGGTTAATGACAGTCCAGCTGTGAAAATGAACATGCCGCCTATGAATCTAGGGAATATGTACCAATATAGAAATCCTCCACCTAAAGTGAATACGTTAAGATAGTAGAGCGCAAAAGAGTAGTTAAAAATTATCATTAATATTATCGCGATACCACGTAAAAGGTCTACTTCCCATAGTCTGCTCATAAGAATTATTTGTTTATTATAAATATAATTAAATGAAAAATTAGAGAACGTTTAAATATCTTTACAATTAATAATGAAACACTCGGATATGTGCTGTTTTAGCAGTAAAAACTGAGGTGATAAAATTGGTATTTAAAATTTGTATAAACGAACCTAAAACAAAGAGATCTTGGCAAGTAGAGAAAGACATACCTTCTTTAATTGGGGTGAAGATTGGAGACAAGTTTGATGGCTCCTTAATAGGACTTTCTGGCTTTACTCTACAATTGACTGGTGGAAGCGATAAAGATGGATTTCCTATGAGATATGATTTACAAGGGATTGCTAGAAAAAAAGCTTTGCTGACGAGTGGACCTGGTTTTAGACCTACTGTTAAAGGTTTGAGACGAAGGAAATATATAAGAGGAAATACAATTTCTGCAGACATAGTTCAAGTAAACTGCAAGGTTATAGAAGGCGGGGGAGACATAGCAATGATGCTTGGAATTCAACCAAAAGAAAAACCCAAGGAAGCTGAAAAGCCTGAAGAAGCTAAACCAACTGAACCAGCGAAAGAAGAGAAAAAATAATGGTGATCAATTTCGAAAAGGAAATTGAAATAAAGTTTAAAATTGATGATAACATTGTTTCTAAACTCAAGACTCTAAAACTGGAGCCGTACGAGGAAATTGATGAGTACTTCTTCACGAAGGAGAATGTAGGAAAGAATGTCTTCCTTAGATTCAGGAAAAAGAAGGGAAAGATATTCTTAGAACTTAAGGTCATAACATTAGGCGGGAAGGAGGCTAAAGACGTTTACGAAGCTGATGAAATTGAGATCGAGATAACCAAGGAGCAGTATGAAAATATTAAGAAGATATTCAACATAATCTTTCTTATAAAAATACAAGTCAGAAAAATAAGGAGCAAAGGAGAACTAAATGATTGCGAATTATACTATGACAAGGTCGATGGGCTTGGAGACTATCTGGAGATAGAGGGACCGAAGAATAATATAATGGAGATGTGCAAGAAATTTAATATTGATATTGAGAAAAACAGGGATAATGAAGAGGGTTACGCGAAGATGACTCTTAAGAAGATGGGATTAATATGACAGAGATTGATGAAAGATTAATACCAGAAGTAAATATTGGTACACTTGGGCATGTAGACCATGGTAAAAGCACTTTAGTCCAAGCCTTGTCCGGAAAATGGACAGCAGTTCATTCAGAGGAATTGAAAAGGGGAATAACCATCAAGCTAGGCTATGCGGATGCAACTGTATACAAATGTGAAAAGTGCAACATGCTTTGCACTAGTGAAATTTGTCCAAAATGTTTTGAAAAATGCGAACCAATAAGGACCTTGTCGTTCGTTGATGCACCAGGTCATGAGACGTTGATGGCAACTGTTCTTTCAGGTACAAGTCTCATGGATGGCATTTTGTTCGTAATTTCTGCAAATGAGAAATGCCCTCAACCACAAACAAGAGAACATTTGGTTGTCTTGAACATAGTTGGAATAAAGAAAATCATAATTGTTCAAACCAAAATAGATTTGGTGAGCAAGGAAGAGGCTTTAGAAAATTATAAGCAAATTAAAAATTTCATCAAAGGAACAATCGCTGAAAATGCACCTATAATACCAGTTTCATCAGAAAAGAAAATTAATATTGATAGCCTTTTGGATGCAATACAAAGTTTTATACCTACACCTCAAAGGGATGCTTTCAAACCGCCTAAAATGCTTATTGTAAGATCTTTTGACATAAATAAACCTGGGACAGAGATAGAGAAGTTAAAGGGTGGAGTAATAGGTGGAGCTTTGATTCAAGGTGAATTAAAGTTAGAAGATGAGATAGATATCAATCCTGGTATAAAAATAAAGGATGAATGGATCACTTTGAAAACAAAGGTCATAGGCTTGCAGAAGGCTGGTAAAAATTTAGAAACAGCTAGAGCAGGTGGATTGCTTGGCGTTATGACAGGATTGGATAATACGCTAACAAAAGCAGACTCCTTGACAGGGTCAGTCGGAGGTAGAGATTTGCCTCCTGTTTTAAGCAACCTTAAATTAAAGTTTAATGTTTTCAAGTTTCCAGAGGAAAAAATAGAACTTTTAAGAGTCGGCGAGCAACTCATGACAAGCGTTGGAACAGCGAGAACATTGGGTATAGTAAAAAACCTTAAAAAGGACATTTGCGACTTGGAACTTAAGCTGCCTGTTTGCGCTGATAAGGGAGATAGGGTTGTCTTGGCGAGAAGAGTTATGGAGAAATGGAAACTCGTTGGTTGGGGATTTGTAGAATAAAATATTTAAGCTTGAAATACGAATGATTCTTATGAAAAAGCTATTATTTTCATTTCTTATAGCGTTCTCACTTTTGTTGCAATTGACACTTGCAGCAGATTTTTCAATTGATGTTGATAAAAAAGCAGATTATGTCTTTTATGCAACTAAAACAGATTACATAAAATTGATGATCAACAATCCCTTGTCTGAAGATTGGTTTACAATAGCTTTGCTAGGAATGCCAAAGGAGTGGGTAACTCCTGAAGAGGGAGTTTTAAAGGTTCCTAGTGAGGGTAGCAATTTTATATTAATAAAAGTAAATCCTAGCAGAGATGCCTTACCAAATATATATCAATATTTTCTTAAAGTTTCAAGAGTCTCTTCTGGAGACTATGTAGAAATGCCATTACTTGTTAATATTGTCCAAATAACTTCTGCTATAATGAAGGATGTTTCATTAAGTTGTAAGACTTGCATAGACAGGGTTGATGTTACAGGGGAAATCATTAATGTTGGTTCAAGAAACTTGGACTTAGCCTTAATCTTGAAGTATGGAGACCAGCAAAAAACAGTTTCACTAGGTAAATTGGACACTGGTGAAAAAAGGGATTTCACAACTTCTCTTGATTTGAAGGATATGGACCCAAAGAGCTACAACATTGATATAATACTTATTGATGTTAACGGAAATGTCATGTATCAAGAGTCTGATTCATTTTCTATACCTGTTATACAAAATATTGTATACAGTAAAAGCTTTTCTTCCACACCGTTTGGGAGTTTAGCGACAGTGACTGCCATTAACAAAGGAAACACCGAGGCTGAAGCAGATTTGTTGTCAGCTTCTCCAAAGAGTTGGTATTCTATTGTTTCAGGACCATCACCAACTGGAATGATGACAGGTTATTATTTTTGGAAAACTTCTCTTAGACCTGGAGAAAGCACTAGTTTAAACTATAATGAAATCTATTGGCCGGCTTATGTTTTAATAATAGCTGTTGTTTTAGCCATAGCTCTTATATATTGGCAATCTAGTGTCTTTACTTTTAGCAAGAATGTGATAGGGAAGTCAAAATTTAAGTTTGGTAAAGACATTTCAATTTCTTTGCATCTAAGAAGCAGAAGGAAGGCAGTTGAAAAGGTTGCTATAAGGGATATAATTCCACCGAACTTTTCGGTTGTAAGTAAGTTTGAAACCGTAAAGCCGTTGATAAGAAAGGTTGCAAATGGAATAGAACTTATATGGAAGCTAGGAGGTTTAAGACCTAATGAAGAAAGAGTTTTACATTACACAATTAGGCCTAACATAGATGTCTCAAGAAAGGTTAATCTGCCACCTGCCTTAGCTAAGACTGCTAGTGGTAAGGGAATTACATTAAAACACTCTAATAGAGTTTCTTTATATCCTGAAAAAGAAGAGTCAAAAATTGTGACTGTAAAGGTTTCAAGATAAGAATTTAAAGTTTTCTTTAAAATTAGTCTTATGACAAGAAGAAATAAATCGCAGATAATTTTTGATATTTTAGAACTTCTTCGAAAAAATAAGGCAGATGAAATTGAGACTAGACCCACTCATATAATGTATGGAGCAAACCTTAGTTTTATCATGTCTAATAATTATTTAACTTTCCTCCAAGGAAGTGATCTAATAAATAAAATCCAAAAAAGTCAGATAATGATATAGAATATACAGTATATGAAATTTCTGAAAAAGGATATAATTTTTTGAAAAGAGTTAAACCAGCCTTTAAAGAAATGGAAGAGCTATTAAGTAAATTTAAATGAATTTTTAAATACTTACAAATTTTAATTCTTGAATATCCCAACTTAGCTCAATAGCAGAGCGATCGGCTGTAGCTTTTTGCGTTTGCATAAAGCACTTAGCAATCGCTCAAACAGAAACCGATAGGTTGAGGGTGCGAATCCCTCAGTTGGGATTTTTTTGATTTTTATGAAAATAGCAATAGGCTCTGACCATGCAGGCTTTGAGCTAAAGCGAAACATAGTTCATTATCTTAAACCAAAGCATGATATCAAGGATTTTGGCACTTTTAATAAAGAATCTTGCGACTTTCCAGATTTTGCAAAAAAAGTCTGCGAAGCTGTCTCTAAAGGTAAATATGAAAGAGGTATTCTCATTTGCTTGACTGGAACTGGGATGACAGTTGCTTCAAACAAATTCAGAAATATCATAGCCACAAATATTTATTCTCCAACTGAAGAGTCGTTGGACGTTATAAAACATGACAGAGAACATCTTAATTCGAATGTTCTCTGCTTAAGTGCAAAATTCTTGGATATAGAATTCTCTAAAAAAGTTATTGATATTTGGTTGAAAACTGATTTTGAGGGCAACGAACCTAGCGGTGAGAGATTCATCAGAAGATTGAACAAAATAAGAGAAATTGAAAAATGATTCTATGTGGAAGGGAGTTATAATCAAAGAAAGCCTAGAAAATGAAAAGATATTAGATAAAATAAGAATAGTTAGAACTAGGGTAAATGGTTTAGAAATGCAAGGAGGCAGATATCACTTTCTTTACTTTGAACTAGAGGATGAATATTTGGAAAGTTTCCTTAAAGAAGCAAAAATGACAATAAAAAACAAGTGGTACACGCATGTTTGTAAAGATGGTGAGATGATAGTCATTTTCTCTGGAAAGGTTTTTAGATTTAAGGAAAGCCAAGCTGATAAACTTGAAGAGGCTAGAAATTATGGTCTTTCCATTGGCATAATTAAAGAACAGATGCCTTTTGAAGGAATCATAAGGAATCCTTACCATTAATCTCTAGAACAGAAACTACTTTTTCTAAGCAATTCCAATTCTGAGCATCTTTTTTCAAGAAACTTATATTCACTTCTTTTATCTTGGGTAAGAGATATTCCAAATCTTTTTTGTCTTTTTTCCTGTTCATTGCAATTTTTTGAACTATCAAATCTTCTAAAGGCTGTAGTTTTAACTTTAAACCAAAAAACTCCTTTTCTTGAGCGTGACTAATCCACTCTTCGTCTATTTTAGGTTTTGATATTATATTTCCAAAAATCATTTCCCATAAACCAGCTGTTATTTCAACATCTTCGCCTTTAACAATTAAATCAAAGCCAGAATCTTTTGCTGTAAAGTTTTCCTTTTCTAAAAATCTCTTTCTAATATCTTTTCCAAATCTTTTAGAGGCCTCACAAAATTCATTCCAGTTTGGTATAAGTATGTCAATATCTTTAACTTCTCTATTATGATTTGCATAAATCTTTACAGCCAAACCACTAAGAACAATCCATTTCAAGTCTTTTAGTTTTTTGTCTAGTTCTCTTAAGACTAGAACTAGTTTCTTATCTTCCATAAACTTAATAAAATAAGATACTTTTAAATACATTTGGAAAGTAATAATTCTTTGTCGCCGATCAAAGAGAGATGGTAAGATCTGATCCCGTTCCGAACTCAGTAATGAATCGTCTCATCGATTTCGGTGGTACTATCGAACAGATGGGAAACCGAAGACGTTGGCGACCCTATTTTATCTTTTCTATAATCTTAGGAATTTCTGAGAATTTTTTAATGTAAAAATCTGATTTAACTCCTTTATTCCAATCAACTGCTATTGTCCTTATCTTGAATTTTCTGGCTCCTTCTACCTCATCTTTCGAGTGCCCTATGAAGACAGCTTCACTAGGTTTTACTTTGAATCGATTCAATACAGTGAAGAATGCCCTTTTATCAGGCTTTTTAATTCCTATGTCGCATGAACAATATATTCCATCAAAAAGCATGTTCATTTTATTCCTTCTCAACGTTTCATGTTTTATTTTCCTGCCATGCACAGCATCAGAAAGTATTGCAATTTTATATTTTTTCTTCAGTTTCTTGATGGTTGGCAATACAAAAGGCCTTAGTTTGGAATTATTCTCAATTATCTTAACGTCCAGTTCCTTCCATTTTTTAATAATCTCATTGTTGACTCCTAGTTTTTTAAGTGTTATATCTTGCGCTTTACTCAAGCTGACTTTTCCATTGTCTACAGAATCTTTAATTCTCTTCCACAGCATATCTTGTCTCTTAGAATCTATGTCATGTCTCTTCATGAATATTCCCATTATATAATACCATCTTTCTGCAGGAAAGTCTGCTATGATGCCGTTATAGTCAAATATAAGCAGTTTTATCATATAAGAAATTATTTTGAAGCATTTAAATATTGTTGCGAATAAAAAAATAAGTATGCCCGGGTAGTACAACGGCAGTATATAAGCCTGTCGAGCTTGTGATTCGGGTTCGAATCCCGACCTGGGCGCTAGTGATTTTATGTCAGTTATACTGAAAATTGACAAGGGAACTGCTGAAAAACTTATACAATGGCTAGAACTTAAGCCGGAGCAGTCAAAGAATCTGACAGGAAAAGAATTAACTTTAGAATTAGAGAATAAAGAAGTAATAATAGAACCAGAAAAAGAAGGCTATAAAAGAATGATAGAAATATCAGACATAAACGGAAGTTTTGGTTTATGGATAGAATTGACAAGCGACAAGATTGAAAAACTTAAAAGCATACTAAAGGAATATTAGACCATGGGCTCATAACTCAGGCTGGTAGAGTGCTTGGCTTTTATCTGTCGATAAAAGCATGTTTAACGCGAAAGCGTGATGACAGGAAGAAAACTAACTCTTCAAACCAAGAAGTCGCGGGTTCGAATCCCGTTGGGCCCACCTTTTCTTTTTTACTTTAGACGTAAAACAATAATAATATATGATAAGAATAACCATTAAAATATGAAATGCAGCACTTGCTGAATAAGTGATTTTCATGAAAGATAAGATAGAAGATTCGTTAGAACTAATGAAACTTTTTTCTTTCCTAGTTAACGTCCAATCCAACAAGGACTATCGTGAATTTTCTCCGACTATAGCAAACGTAGCAGAAAAACTGAAAAAAAGTAAAACAGCCATAGCTGAAGAACTAGGTTCGCTTATCAACCAAAAACTAGTAAAGGAAATTAAGGTTGATAAAGAATACGAATATAAGCCAATACTTGAAAACTTCTTCAAAATAGTTTCAGATGAGATATTTAGGGTAATCAACTCCGGCTATCCAGACCTTTATAGAGAAAAGAAGTTTGTTAAAATATACAATAAAGGTAAGCTAAGGTCAACTGTTAAAAGCGTTATTCAAGAAAATGATGATATTTTTACTAACTACCTGATAGGCTGCTTGTTAGAGGAAAATGTTCTAGATTATTATCTGGACGATTTGATAGAAAGATTCTTGCTTACCGTCCTATATATAGAATATTGTTGGAATATACCAGAAAAGAAAGAAGACAAAAAATGGCTAGACTTGGTTAAAATAGCTGAGATGTATGCTCTTGTTTTGTTTGACGTCCCTATAATCAGAATCCTGACAAGATGGGTTGGAAAGGAATACTTCTATCCTACGTTAGATTCTTATTCAAGCTATTTCTTTAAAAAGAAGCACACATCTAAGTAATTATTTTAAATTAACCTACCAAATAGAATTAGTCTTGTCAGTGTGGTAGTATGCAATTTGTAAAAGAAATCAAAATAGATAATATTACTAGAAACGAAAAGGACTGGCTAATAGGGCTGTTCTTGGCTGACGGCTCGAAATATAAAAATGTAAGAACATATTCAGTTTCATTTTACTTGAACTCGGTAAAAGATTCTAAAATACTTGAAAGGCTAAAATCAATTTTGGAAAAAATAGGTGCAAAATACGGTACCTATCTTGAAAGAAGAAATACCTTGAATCTGAGAGTCCAATGTAAAAAATTCTTTGAATTGATGCCAAACAAGGATGAGATATATGACGTTGGTTCAGAAAGCCCAGAGGCTTTTATAGCTGGATTTCTGGATGGCGATGGTTACATAAGCAAAAAGTATGGTTGTGTAGGGGTTTCTCAAACAATTGTAAAATGGATAGGACCTTTTATTTCTAATTATCTGATGTTCAAAGGCATAAAACCTTGGAAAAATTTAATATACAGAAATTGTTTTTATTATACAACATCACTTAAAAAGGTAAGAGAGAAAACTAATATAATTAACTTTATGGCTAAATCAAATTACATTGCCTAGGTGGCTTAGTCCGGTAAAGCGCCAGACTCATATTATTATGAGTTTTGATAAAAGATGATATAAGAAATCTGGAGATCGGGGGTTCAAATCCCCCCCTAGGCACTATATGCGCAATAGGAATTAAGGTTTATGGAGGCAGATTAAAGGCTTTTAGCTAAAAAGAAGGCAGAAAGCCAGAGATTGATGAGGTAAGTTATGAAAATATTCATTACAGGTAGTTCAGGGTTCATAGGTAAAGAATTGACAAAACATCTTTCATCAAAGCATGAGGTAGTTAGATTTGCACACGATGAAGGATGCGATATCCTTAATTATGAACAACTGAAATCGGCAATGAAAGGGTGCGATATTGTAGTTCATTTAGCTGCACATAGAAAGCCTTACGAAGACAAAACTTTCAAAGATTATTTTGAAACGAACTGTCAGGGAACTTTTAATGTGGCCCAAGCTTGCATGGAAAATGGGGTTAAAAAATTAATCTTCACAAGTTCAATGAGTTATTATGGAATGGAAAAAGGCATGCCCATAAAAGTTCCTGTTGTTGAAGATAGCACAGTTCTAACTCAAAGAGTAAAAACAGAAGATTTACCTTCTACTGTGAGAGATTGCGATGTTGCATATTCAACGAGCAAAGTTATTGGAGAACAAATTCTTGCAAATTATGGAATGAGAAAAAAGTTTGAAGTGATTATACTTCGGTTTGGGCCCACCAGACCGAAGGGTGTTTACAAGCCTTTTGGTGAACTGAAATTACACCTGAAAATTGAAAATGCGTTGCAGGTTATTGAGAGTGCGATTAACACGAATAAAAAATTATGGTATGAAGCATTTTCTATTGTTGATGAAATAGAGGGTGTTGATATTTCCAAAGCTAAAAAAATCCTGAACTACAGACCAGTTTAATTGGGAGGCTACAAAAAATTAAACAAGTTCGTTAAATAGCGGGTTCAAATCCCGTCGCTGACATTCTTAATCAATTTAAGCTAGAATTATGAATAAGTTTATATGTTACCTTACAATAAAATAGAGGCTTTCATAAATCCACTTTCTATTATCAGAAACTTCTTAGCATTCTTATTGGGATATGTTATCTTTTTTGTGGTTAACGGCACCTTAGGTCCAGCATCATTATTAGCTCCTCTAGGCTTTGTCATCGCCTACAATTCAATATACTACATAAATGATCTTAAGGACCTTGAGGAAGATAAGAAAGATCCTCACAAATGGAAGAACAAGCCTTTACTAAACGGTTCTTTAACAAAGAAAAAAGCAACTTATCTTTACTTCTTTTATCTTATAACAGGGTTGATTCTAAGCTTTTTTGCCGGGACTTTTTTTGGATTTGCTGTTTTGTTTTTGCTTATACTAAATTTAATTCATACCTTTTTTTTCAAAAAAACACACTTGCTTCTATTGATTAATATGGCTTTAATACAAATGATAAAAATAACCTTAGGTTGGATAGCAGTTTCATCATCTTTTGAAGGGTTTCCATTTTATTTTATAATGTTCTGTGGATTGTTATATGCCACCTCTTATCTTTTCTATAAAAAGGAGAAAGAGGTAGTAGAGGTAAACAGGAACAAGAAGATATTTAGGAAAATGTTCAATAAACCCATAAATTCCTTCTTTTCTATTATAACACTTGCTAGTCTTGCAGTCTCTTTTCTTACTTACAACTTTAGGTTACACCTTTTAGTTATGATACTAATCGTAATAATTTTCACTTTTTCCTTGAAACTTGTTAAGGCCAGAAAGTTGGACCTTTACAGGACTTACCATATTCTATTAACCTTGGTGTATGTTGGCGTAACACTTTCATTTTTCTTGATAAGTTATATTCCGGAACTAGCTGCACTGAATCAGCTTCTAGTGATTTGAGGATTATTTCTCAATAATTTTCCAGTAAGCTTTAGCTCTTTCTTTGTAACCAAATCTTATTCTTAAGAAGTTTCTCGCATAATACTTGAACATGGTTATATGGAAGCCGTACTTCATGCGTCTTGAAGAAACAGGCATTAGAAGTTCTTTGAAGTATCTTATTTTTCCAGTTTTTTTAATTCTTCTAGCCAAGTCATAGTCCTCTAGAATGTTTGTTCTGAAGGGATATTTCTTAAGGATTTCTTTTTTCAATACCATGTTAGAGCCCCAAATGTATTGAAGACCTAAAAATCCATAAAATCTTGTACTAAAATCTGTCCAGAATTTGTAAGCTATTTTCATTAAAGAATCTCCATCATACGGATATAATGGGCCACCAATGCATATGTTTCCGTTCATTAGCTTGGAGATGTTTTCTATCCAGTTCTTTGGTGGTATACAATCTGCATCGCAATAAGCTATTATATCGCCTTTAGCTGTTTTCCATCCTACATTCCTAGCATCAGCTACACCCTTCTTATTGTCCTTAACAATTTTATCAGCATAATTCTTTGCTATAGAAACCGTCTTATCCGTTGAATGGCCGTCTACTACAATTATTTCAGGTCTTAAGGTCTGTTCTTTCAAACACTTCAAACATCTCTCTATGTATTTTTCCTCATTTTTTGCACAAACTACAGCACTAACCCTCATAAGTTAATATTTTTAAAATATACACTTATATATTGAATATGCCTCGGTGGCTCAGACTGGTAGAGCGGCCGCCTTGTAAAGATTTTCAAGAAAGCGGCAGGTCAAGGGTTCAAATCCCTTTCGAGGCTCATTTTCTTAACTTGTAAGTCCTTAGCCGTTGTTCAAAAGGCTCGGGCTGCAAGGAATAATTATGGAAGAAATTCATCATCCAAAGAGAAACCTAAAAAGTTTTATAAATAAGATAAAGAACTCTGAAGACATAACAACAAGAAATAATAGAAATATGATAAGCTATAACAAGATTAGAGAAATTCTTTCAAATCTAGCTAAAAAAGCGGATGTTAAGAAAAGGGTTAACCCTCATAGCTTTAGATATGCTAGAGCTACAAACTTGGCACAGTTTTTAACAGAGGCTCAAATGAAAGAATTTTTTGGTTGGACGCAAGCCAGTGATATGGCCGCTCTACATGTTCATCTTTCTGGGAGGGATGTTGACAACGCTATATTAAAGGCTAATGGAAAATTACCTAAAGAAGAGGAAGAAAGGGGAAAGGAACTAAGATTAAAAATATGCTCAAGATGTTCTTTTGAAAATTCTCCAGAATCTGATTTTTGTAGCCGATGCGGCTTACCATTAGACTTAAAAACAGCTCTGGAAGCAAAGGAAAAGGAGAAAGAGTTTATGAAGCTTGTTACACCGGATATTATAGAGCAACTTATAGAAAAAAAGGTTCAGGAAGTATTAAAGAATAAGAGCATATAAATTGCAAAGCTATAATTTCAATTGGTATAACAAAGTTATTTGCAAATTCAAGTGTTTGATATGAAACATAACTGCGATATTTGTGGTTTGTCTATAAAAGAAGTAGGAAGACTGGAGAAAGTGCATATTAATAAAAAAAGAGTTAAATGGCTATGCGTTAATTGTAAAAAGATTTGATAAACTTTTTCAAAGGCATTATCAAGATTTAAAAGATATGTAAAATCTGTTGTATTTTCATTCAAACGGTTTACTTATTTTCTATTAACTCTTTTTTTGAAGATTTATCCAATTTGCCTACTACAAAATATTTTCTTGGTTTGCCTGTATCAGCATACTTTACAGCTAACCTCTTTAATATCCAACCTTTTTGTACAAAATCTTTTGCCTTTCTTGGTAATAGCATTATTTCTGTATTTTCTTTTAATTCATCAGCCATATTAAAAATATAGAAAAACTAGGATTTAAGGATTATTTTTTCTTATGGGTTAAAACCAATATAAAATTGTAAAAATAATAAAATAAAAATAAATATGATTAGAATTACAATTCCTATAATCCAACATAAATTTTTCAAATACTTCTTTTCAGTATTATTATAAAACCAAGAAATAATTGCTATGGATACAGTCACAAACAAAATGCCTTCAGAAATGTAATCGGACATATAAGGAATAGGATGAATGTTATAAATAAAAAATGCAACTACAATTCCGATTATTATCAAAGCAAGCAATGACCGATTCATAATCATAATTTAGAATTTCTGGCATTTAAGTCTTAGGATTTAATTGTGTGGGATTTGCTACTTTTTGTCGATTTCACTCTGGGGATCCAATTTTTCTTTTTCTTGAATGTTTGAAAATGTCAGGATTTAAGGATTATTTTTACTTTCTAAACTTGTCATAAATCCAGACTATGAGACATGAAATTAAGTAAGGTAAAATAAAGTATACAAATATGCCTAATGTAAAATCTCTTATTCTATAAAGGATTATTAAATTCTCAGATATGCATCTACTTGAACACACTATTATAAGAGTTTCGTAATAGGATTCATAACCTTCTTCGCATGTAATTCTAGGATGAAAACAACTGGTAAATAAAATTATAAATAACCAAAATAAGAATAGAATCACAAATATTACAATCTTTCTCCAGTCTGGCTTTAGGAATTGTTTGAGAGTCATACTAAGACTATAGAAAAATCAGGATTTAATAGTTGTGGGATATGAACAATTTAGTATAACACTTTCGAGGCTCACTTCATTTTTCAAGTCTTTCTGTTACCTCTAAAAATAAGAATCAGGTATAGTAAACTCATCAATTATTTTCTCAACCCTGTCATCCGGATGATATATAACCCTTATTAAATATCTAGTCTTCTTTTCCCATAAGTTGTTTTTTCTTGAATCCTGATAAATAGTATCCATTTAACAACCTTCTTTAAAGAATTGCCAGGAAACAAAGCATATTGATTTGTTACCACTAAAGTTAGTGAAGAATTATTTATTCAACAAAATAATTGATACGCTGAGAATCATTAGAATTATTCCTATTGATTCATAGATATTTATGACTTCTCCTAAGAATTTGCCACCTAATATAGAAACAATAGTTGTAGTAACTATTAGTAAAAGAGAGTAATTACTGCTCTTTAAATTCCTTAGAGCAATTTGACCGAGGATAAAAGCCAAGAAGCCTAGAATTACTGTTAGCCAAAAAATGGGCTGTAATACAATTAAAAGAAGTTCATTATGCTCTAAGAGAAACTTGAGTATAATATTGCCCAAACCCATCAATAAGCCGCTCACAATTGAGTATAAAAAGTATTTCATCATAGTATCACAACCATACAAGAAGAATACCTGAAAAAAACAAGATTAAGGCGATTATCTCCTTTGTTTTAAGCCTTTCCTTTAAAAATACAAATTCAAGTATAACCAAGGCTATTATTGAGAAATTTCCTATAGGTTGAATAACACTTAACCTCTCGTATTTTAAGGCTAAAACATAGAAAATGAACGATGAATAAAGAATAGCATAACCTAGAATCCATCTACGCGATTTTAAGACGTCCTTCCATTTCTTAATCTTTTGTAAACCTTCTTTTTGCAAGATAGTTCCTACAGCCGATAAAGTTGCTGAAACTAATTCTAAAAGTATGCCTAACATAATAATAAGATATTTATAGCTTAATTAATAAACTTAAGACAAGCATATTATTATTCAATATATAAGATTTTTAATTTGACAAAAATAATATATTTTACATATTTATAGTGATTTTATGATGGTATTCAACTACAAAAACATTAACATAGATAAAGTGAATTTGGTTAAGAACTCAATACAGTATTTAATAGGCGTTATGCTTTACTTTATGGTATTCAACAAGCTCTCTCTTAGCTTTATTTTAGGCCTTTTAGGATTTTTGATTGCCTATCATTCTGTGTACCAATTTAATGACCTGATGGACTATGAGGAAGATAAAAACAATAAATTTAAATTAAAGACTAAATTACTACCAAGGGGAGAAGTAAAAAGGAGCACTGTTGAGTCTTATTCTTTCATGCTTGCTGTTATAGGCTTAACTTTGTCTTTTCTAGTTAACACCTTCTTTGGATTGCTTGTATCTACATGTCTGCTCCTCAATTTCTTATACTCATCATCACTTACAAGATTAAAAAAATCAAAGTTTTTGCTACCGAACATCTTTATAATAGAGTTCATAAAATATTCGCTGGGTTGGTTTGCCTTAACAAGTTCAATTTTGGAGTTTCCATTTGTCTTTATTGCAACCTTATCAATAGCCTACCTGATAGGCTTTACATACTGGAAGCAGGATATTTCTAATTTTTGGCACACTAGGAAAATAAAATTTTTGATTGGCATATGCTTTTTTATGTACGTGGCTTCTTTCTTGTTATATCCATTTAAAATAGCTCTTTTGTCTCCAATTTTAGTAGGCATAACCTTTGCTGCTTTCAGAAGATTCAAAAACTCATTTATTAAATTAAAAGTGGGCTATACTCTGACATTTGCTGTGAGTTTCTGCTTCTTAATATCGCTGATTTTACTCTCAAACCCATCAGTCGCAGAAATAAATGATAAAATAAACAATAGAATCGATGCTATAACAGAAAATGTAACAGCTCTATTGCCTGAAGGGATAAGAGACGGCTTATCTTCTATAAATGAGACAATAAGGAATAATATTAAAAAAATCGATGATATAGAGATAAACTTAAAAAATCCTCTTTACAGGTAGAAGGATGTTAGACTTTAAATGAGACATTATTGAGCATCTTTTGCAAGAAAACTTCAATTTATCTTTCTTTATAGATTCTAGTATATCGTCTACGTTTTTATCGCATTCTAAAAAACAGGAGGCATTCCCAATTTCTTCTACAAAGTGCGCATCACTGCCTACAATTTTAGGTATGTTTTTTCTCTTTGCGTAATTGCTAGCCATTAGATTAAATCTATTTATCAATGTTCTGGAATTAAAAACCTCAATTGCATTTACTTCTTTTATCTTAAATATATTTTTCTTAATGCTCTCAATTCTTAAAAAATCAAATGGGTGAGGGATAATAATGAAATGGTTCTCGTCCTTAGCTCTATCGAAAATGTCTGCTAAATCTCTGTTATATTTGCCATCTGAAAGAAAAACCAACAATTCTCCATAGTTTGTTTTTATCTCCTCACCAGGTATTACTAGAAGTTTTTTTCCAGCGACTTTTTTTGTAGCCAAGGCACCTTTGACAGTATTGTGATCAACCACTCCTATGACATCATAATCCTTTATCAAAGCGTTTTTAACAACATCAAGAGGCTTCATATCCGAACATTTAGAGTAATGGGTATGAACGTGGAAGTCTGCTTTTAGCATGAAATCATTAATAATGTTTTAAATATAAAGAATTTATATTTCTTTTATGCTACCTAAGGTAAGCATAGTAGTACCGGTAAGGAATGAAGAAAAAGTTATAGAAAACTGTCTAAAAAGCTTGTTAAAAATAAAATATCCTAGAGGTATGTTAGAAATAATAGTTGCAACTGATAAAAACAATACTGATAGGACATTAGAAGTATGCAAAAAATATGAGCCGAAGATAAAGGTTGTATTAACTAATTCAACTCACTGCAAGGCTGAGGCAATAAATGCTGTTCTCCCAAAGCTAAAAGGTGAAATAGTAGGTATTATTGATGCCGATTGCATAGTGGACAAGAATTGCCTTATGACTGCAGTTAAAAGATTTTCTGATGAAAAAATAGTTGGAGTTATGGGATTTATAAAACCTTATAATGCTAAGCAAAATATTATCACAAGGGTTATTGCTTCAGAGCTTAACGTAACATTCTTTCAAGAGTTTATTTTTGATAAACTCGGTATAAATGTTAATCTCTTAGGAAGAAATATGTTTCTAAGAAAAGACGCACTTATGAAAATTTCTGGCTTTGATGAGTATTCTTATCTAGAGGACATAGAACTTTCAGTCAGATTAAGGAGACATAAATACAAAACTGTTTTAGAACAAAAAGCTTTAACTCATGATGAATGTCCTAGTTCATTAAGTGGAGTTTTAAATCAAAAACATAGATTTTATAGAGGTTTGATTAGAATAAGGAGAAAGTTACCTAAAAGCACTTTTAAGGAGGCAGTTGAAGATTACTTGCATAGCTTTAATGTTTTGGTAAACTCGTTTTCTTGCTTATTCCTTTTTATTTTAATGATTAACTTATTGTTCTTTAAATTATCACCATTAATATTATCTTTGACATTATCCATTGTAACAATCCAATTTCTATTATTTTCAATATCTAACGTCTACTTTAAAGCACCGTTAGAAAATTTGCTTGTGTTTCCTGTTTTTGTAGTTATGTTTTATATAAACTTTTATTCTGCTTTAAAAGCTACGTACAGCGAAAGAGAAAAAAAGACTATAAAATGGTATAGAGCTAGCAGAACAGGTGTTATAACTGACAAATAATTGGGATGTTGTTTGGCTAAAGAAGCCTAAGTGGATTTATGAAAAATCTTGGGAAAGACATCACAATAAAGTTTTTGGCATTTATCAAGAATTCTTTAGTAAACTTAAGATAAAAAACCCAAAAATATTTGAACTTGGTTGTGTATCAGGTGAAATAACAGCTAGACTTATTAAAATGTACGGTGGATCGGCAACACTTGTGGATAATAGTAAAGAAGCTATTTCTTTAACATCTAAAAATTTCAAGAAGTATAAAATAAAAGCAAAAATTATACAAAAGGATTTGTTTAAATTTAAGCCTCAAGAAAAATTTGATATTGTACATAGTGAAGGCCTAATAGAACACTTCTTAGGAGAAAAGCAAAATAAGATAATTGAAGTGCATAAAAAATGTGTAAAAAAAGATGGATTTATTATAATATCTGTCCCTAGACCAGTTTGGTATTATAAGATAGCTAAATGTCTTTTAGAAAAAGTAAATAAATGGCCCTTTGGATTTGAAAAGGCTATGAATAAAAATGATTTAAAAAAAGCGTTAGAGAATTGTGATTTAAAAGTTCTAGAAGTTCTTGAATATAATAGATATTCCTTTGCTTTAGCAAAAATATAAAAATACTCATATTCTTATCTCTTAATATCCTTAGCCTAGAGATAGAAGCTAATACGGGGTCATGGTCCAACCTGGCACGATACGAGGCTCCAGTCATGGAGCATTGAATCAAGGATGATAGAAGAAACCTCGGGATGGGGGTTCAAATCCCTCTGACCCCACTCATGGTGATATTATGATACCTACAAAGCTAAAGAGAGGGGACGAGATGAGGGTCATCTCTCCTTCGAGAAGTCTTGCGATAATATCAAAAGAGTCGAGAGACATCGCTGTTCAGAGATTTGACGAAATTGGTCTGAAGGTGTCTTTCTCCAAAAATTCAGAGGAGATTAACGATTTCAATTCTTCCAAGATTGCTTCTAGGATAGATGACTTGAATGCAGCGTTTATTGATAAAAACGTAAAGGCAATTTTAACCTCTATTGGCGGCTTTAATTCTAATCAGCTTCTTAGATACATTGACTATAAAAAAATAAAACAAAACCCAAAAATATTCTGTGGCTTCTCTGATATAACCGCCTTACAAGACGCTATATACGCTAAAACAGGTTTGGTATGCTATTATGGTCCACACTTTTCTTCGTTCGGAATGAAAAAAGGTTTTGATTTTACCATGGAATATTTCAAAAAATGCTTATTCGAATCAAAAGTGTTCGATGTAAAATCCTCAGGTGAATGGAGTGATGACGAGTGGTACAAAGACCAAGAGAAAAGGAACTTTATCGAAAATAAAGGGTATGCCACTATAAACGAAGGCGAAGCCAAAGGGACTATCATAGGCGGAAACCTATGTACCTTTAATTTGTTGCAAGGTACTGAGTTCATGCCGTCTTTGAAAGAAAGCATATTTTTTATCGAAGACGACTATGAGTCTAAGCCACAGCACTTTGATAGGGACTTGCAATCTCTTATACATCAATCTGGATTTGAAGAAGTCAGAGGAATAATCATCGGGAGGTTTCAGAAAGAATCTAACATGACAAACGAATTGCTTACGAAGATTATCAAAAGCAAGAAAGAGCTACAAGGCATTCCAGTTATTTCTAATGTAGATTTCGGGCATACCACGCCTATCATAACATTTCCGATAGGTGGAAAGGTTGAGATTATTTCAAGTAAGAACAGGATTGAAATAAAGATTACAGAGCATTAGAAAAACTAAGAATTTCAAAGTCTAAAGATTGGGTTAAATTTAATGTAAAAGATTTATATGGTTTCAATTTAAAAGTAGATACATGCGTCGATAGTCTAGTGGTTAGGACATGAAGCTTAGCGTGTATGCCTTCCATAGATTCTGATGAAAGCTCACGACGGGGGTTCAAATGGATATCAATCCTGAAATTCCCCCTCGACGCAATCAATGAATTGGATTAATTAAATTGAAGAATTTATCTATATCTTTTCTGGATACGTTTATATGAGATAATGGTTTACGATTTCCTCTCTTATCAATATGAACATTCTTTGTATATTTAATGTTAAACAATGAAAATACTTCTTCAACATTTGTTACTAAACTATTTGAGATTGTTCCAAAAACAGCTCTTGACGTATCCCTGTCTATAAAACCATCAGTATCAAAAAGTCCACAAATGAATCCTTTTAAAAATTCGTTAGAATAGTGTTTAATATCATTTCTTAAGCATATAGAACTAGATTTTTTATTTTTCCATGTTAAATAATTTTTAATAAATAAGTGAGCATCTTTCGATCTTATCCTAATGTAAGTTGTATTATCATCCTTTCTATTAATAATGTTTGGGTTTTTCGAAAAAAGATCTAATATCACTTGCTTTACATGAGAAATATACTTTTTATCTTTACTATCGATGTATATCGTAATACTATGATGGTAATCTTTGTCTAGATAATAGTTTCCATCTCCTGCAAAAATTCCGATAAATTCTCCAATCAAATTTTCATTATCTTTTTTAATGTTGATTTTTGTTATTTTTGATTTTCCTAATTTTTTATACCAGTAATAAACAGTTGTTTTATTTAAGTTTAGTTCTCTTGAAATTTGATTTAAGCTTTTATTTTGTTTTAGACATTTTAAGACAGATTTTTTCAGGTTATTTTTAACTACTCTCATAATTAATTATATATAAAAAAAGCAATATATTGCTTACTCCGGGTTCAAATCCCGGTCGACGCACTTTTTAAATTTAATCTACCAAAATGTTTTATAGTGATATGTTGCCTTGCATCACTCAGAATACCACAATTAAAGAATATCAGAATTTTGTTAATGAGATTTATGGCCTTTCGAATGACAGGTATTTTAGTCTATGGGATATGCTCAGCAATGTAGAGCGCTTTACAATGAGAGGTCTTAAAGGTATAAGAAAGAAAGATTACGAAAAAACTAAACTTAATATACTGATTTCTCTCAGTTGGTTCTCATCGCTGTTGAACAGGCTTCACATAGATCTTGAGGATGCTGTGTGGAGAAGGTTCCCTTACTTATGCTCGTATTGCGCTACTTGTCCATGCTCATGTAAAGAGAGAGGAATAAAAATCAGAGAAAATGTCCAGATAAACAACCTAAAAAAGCCGTCTACTCTTGAAGAGTATCAAACAATGTTCAAAAAAATATACCCGCCTGAAAAAAGGACAATAGAAGATGCTGGAATTCATTTGGCAGAAGAGTTGGGAGAACTTTCAGAAATAGTATTGACACACATGGGAGAACATAAAGATGAGCTCTTTAAAGAGATCATTTCAGAGTCTGCTGACATTTTTTCATGCATCATAAGCTTGTTCAACTCCCTTAACACGAGTATAGCGAAAGAACTTTCGATTATGTTCTCGAACAACTGTCATGTTTGCAGAAAATGTCCCTGCGAGTGTAGTTTTAACTCTGTTGTTAATTTCGAGTCCTGAGCAATTAAGGAACATATTTAATTTCTATTCTCAATATAAATTTTATTAAATTCAAATAATATAGATGAAATATAAAAGGTTCAAACAAATAAAGGAAAATAGAGTTAAGATAGCAGAAGAGAGAATAGAGATATTAAAGGGAATGATAAAAAAGAAGCCTGAATTCGCAGAAAGATATAAGGAACTTATTAAGAAGATTGCCAACAAATATAGGTTAAAGATAGATTTTTAAACCTGAAAAGTATATTAGAGACAAGATGATTATGAGAGATGTTCCAACTCAAAAACTTATAGAAAAGCTTTCCGAGGAATTAAAGAAAAATGAGAATATCAAGCCTCCAGACTGGAGCAAATATGTTAAGACTGGTGTATCTGAGGAAAGGCCGCCTCTTCAAAAAGATTGGTGGTTTTTAAGGTCAGCTGCTGTTTTAAGAAAGATATACTTAAATGGACCTGTCGGTGTGCAAAGACTAAGAACTGCATTTGGCGGAAGAAGGAGAAGAGGCCACAAAGGAGCTCATCAAAGAAAGGCTGGAGGAAAAATAATAAGGTTAATTATCCAGCAACTTGAAAAATCAGGATATGTTCAAAAAATTGATAAGCCAAAGAAAGGAAGAGTTATAACTTCTAGAGGTCAAGGTCTTTTAAATAGAGTATCAAAGGAGATAAAATGAAAGACGAAAACACTGAGAATACTGCTGAATTCGAATCAATGAAAAAAGAAGTTTTAAGAAAGATTTTAACAAAAGAGGCAGTTGAAAGAATGGGAAGAGTTAAGCTAGCAAACCCTCTGGTTGCTACCCAACTTGAAATGTACTTATTTCAACTTGCTCAGTCAGGCCAGTTGAACGAGATGATTGATGATGTTAAGTTAAAGCAAATTCTAAGTGTTTTAATGCCGTCAAGGAAGATAAAGATAAAGAGAAGATGATTATGCCAAACAAGCCAACGCCTTTGCCAAAGAAACTAAGACTAATATCTGCCAGCAAAAAAA
>CAZYZB010000005.1:28933-34416 GCA_964651405.1 uncultured archaeon | reverse complement strand
TAAAAGTCTTTTAACTTTTCCATTGCCTTGTTAACATCATCAATATCTATCTTCGTTGCATTCCTAGCTTCTGCAATCTCTCCAGCGGTCTTCATCAAGAACAGGCCGATTCTTATGTCTTTTGAAGTAAAGGTTTTCCTTATTATGCTTTCGAATGCGTCATAGTCCCAAGCTCTCGGAGCAAATGCATATTTCTGTCTCTCGTAGAGAATTCCTCTGACCTCTTCGAACTTGTATGGTTTGAATTCCACTCTTTCTAACAAGAGACGGGACATTAATCTTCTATCCACCTTTGCTATCCAGTCGCTGACATTAGTGATTAAAAATATTGTCTTTCTTTCAATATCCTCAACTATCCTGTAAAGAAAGTCAAAGTCTTTTACCTTGTCTATTTCATCAAATGCAAGAACAACACCGTCATACTTGTTGAGTTTTCCTACAAGCATGTCAAAAATTTCATCAGAGTATACTTTCTCTCCTATCTTAACTTCTAATTGAACTGCCATGTCATTAATTATTTTAGAGCTTGTGTCTCTTTTCCAGCAGTTAATATATATTGGCATTATGTTATCTGTCTCTTCCATTAATTTTCTTAGAATGAATTTTGTGCATGCGGTTTTTCCTATACCCGGTGCACCAACTACTAGCAAATTTCTCCCAGTTCTACCATTCATTAAAGGTTTTATGCATTCTGCAAGATACTGGTGTTGCTCTTCTCTATAAGGTAGAAGCTTAGGCAGATAGGCTTGCTCAACAATAGCAGGATTTATGAAAAGACTCATGCTAATAAATTAGAGCATATTTATTTATTGATTATTGATTTAAAATTAAACACGTGTGATACCACATCTACCTCGTTCTCCCATGCTGATTGGCCTATTTTCATTTGCTATTTGACTCTCTAAGGACGGATAAATTGCTAAGCTTTGGTCTAGCATTTTCATGAATTGAGGTATAGGAACCTTTCCTGCAGTGTCTTGAGGATTCCAACTACCAAATTGAACGGAACTTTTTTTTGATGCTTTCATTACACTTTTTAGAGCTTCAACTCCTTCAAACACATATACAGTTTGGTATCCTTCTTTAACACTACCTTCTATTTTTCGACTTTGTTCAGTTGCTACTAATTTTCCTCTATAAAAAATTCCATTACCCATAAGAAATCAAATGGAACATTAAATATTTAAATCCAAAAGTTTATTATCACTTTTTAAACTAATTTAACTAAAAGATTATTATGGTTATAGAAAAAGAAAAAGGCACTAAGGGGTTTATAGATTTAGCTAAAAGAAGAGGATTCTTTTGGCAATCTTCTGAGATTTACGGAGGCGTTAGTGGGATGTTTGATTATGGACCTGTAGGTCTCTTGCTAAAGAGGAAGTTCATAAACAAGTGGAGAAAGTTCTTCGTAGAACAAGAGAACGATGTTTATGAAATTGAGACAAGTTTAATACAGCCTGAAAAGGTTTTTGATGCATCTGGCCATTTAAGCAGCTTCATAGACCCTATTACTCAATGCAAAAAATGTAACAGCATTTTTAGAGCTGACAATTTAATTGAAGAAATTACAAAGGAATTTGTTGAAGGTAAAAAACCAGAAGAAATGACTGATATAATAAGGGAAAAAAGTATAGGATGCACCAAGTGCAAAGGAGAACTAGCAGATGTAAAAGTATTCAACTTAATGCTTAAGACCTTTCTTTCACCAACAGGAGATGAGATAGCTTATCTAAGGCCTGAGACGGCTCAGGGCATTTTTGTTAATTTCAAGAACATACTTGTTGCAACAAGAGCCAAGCTGCCATTTGGCGTTGCGCAACTAGGAACTTCATTTAGGAATGAAATATCTCCGAGGCAGTGGATAATCAGATTAAGAGCTTTTAATCAAATGGAAGTAGAATGGTTCTTTAATCCTAAAGAATCGAATCATCCCAAGTTCAAAGAAATAGAGAACGTTAAGATAAGAATCCTAACAAGAGAATCTCAGAAAACAAATGGAAAAGATGTGACCTTGACAGCAAAAGAAGCTGTTGAAAAAGGAATAGTTCCTAACCAACATTTAGCATATTATTTAGCTAAAGAAGCTCAATTTTATCAGTCATTAGGTCTGCCGTTTGAGATGTTCAGGTTCAGACACATGCTTCCTGAAGAAACTCCGCATTATTCAAAAGGAAATTTTGATTTGGAAATAGACTTTGATTTTGGTTGGAAAGAGGTTGTTGGTAATGCTTATAGAACTGATCATGACTTAAAAAATCATATAAAAAAATCAGGCGTTGACCTGTCAATAGCTTTGGATGATGGAAGTAAAGTCATACCACATGTTGTTGAACCTTCTTTTGGAATAGAAAGAACGATTTATGGAATTTTGTTAAGTTGTTATAGAGACGATAAGGAAAGAGGATGGGAACTGTTTACGTTTCCTCCAGATTTGGCTCCTTATACAGCAGGCATATTTCCTTTAGTTAACAAAGATGGATTGCAAGAGAAAGCCGAAGAAGTTTTTAAAATTCTTAAAAAACACTTTGATGTTTTCTATGATGATAGAGGTTCTATAGGAAAGAGATATGCAAGAGCAGACGAGATAGGAACACCGTTTTGTATTACAATTGATTATGACACTAAGAATGATGATACAGTCACTCTGAGGGATAGAGATAGCACAAAACAAAATAGAATAAAAATCAAAGACTTAGAAGCAACTATTCACAAACTTCTAGAAAGTAATTAGAATTCAAAACCGCAGTCCATACAGACAAACTTCATTTCATTGCATTTTATAGAAGACGCTCTAACATACCTTAAATTTTTACTATGGCATTTCTCGCATTCAACAGGCATGTTATCTATAATATAAATTAAATCCGTAAGTTATTTAAAATTGTCCATAGGCGTAACATTATTTATAAGTTCAGTTTCTAAAATTAACTTTATTGGACGGGTTAATATGGCGCATATAATAGAAGTTAAAAACTTAAACAAGGAATTCAAGTCCTTAAAGCGTGAGCTAGGACTTAAAGGTTATTTTAAAACTTTATTCAGCAGAAATTATGAGATAAAGAAGGCTTTGAACAACGTAAATCTAGAAGTCAATGAGGGTGAGTTCCTAGGAATAATAGGGCCAAATGGCGCCGGTAAGTCAACTTTAATAAAAGTTCTAACAGGGATACTTACTCCAACTTCTGGAGAGGTCAAGGCATTAGGCATGATTACGTACAAACAAAGGCAGAAATATACAAAAAACATAGGAGTAGTTTTTGGTCAAAGAACGCAGTTATGGTGGGACCTTCCAGCGTTAGATTCCTTTGTATTGCTAAAACATATTTTTAAAATTCCTGAAGAGGTTTACAAAGAAAATCTTGATAAATTTTCAAAAATTTTAGGATTAGACAAGTACTTATCAACGCCAGTCAGAAAACTATCTCTAGGGGAAAGGATGCGTTGCGATTTAGCAGCTTCTCTGTTACACAATCCTAAGATAGTTTATTTGGACGAGCCAACGATTGGACTAGATATTGAAGCAAAGTATAGAATAAGAGAGTTCCTTAAAGAATTAAACAAGAAGGGAGTTACAATAATTCTAACTACCCATGATATGGGAGACATAGAAGAGCTCTGTCCTAGAATCATCATAATAGATAAAGGTAAAAAAATATTTGATGGTCCAATAGAAGAAATAAAGAGAAAGTTTAGGAAAGAAAGGCTGTTGATAATTGAATTTCACGATGCCATTGATACCAATGAATTGAAGTTTGATGGGTCAAAATTATTAGAGACAAAAGAAAACAGGGTTAAAATATCAATAGACACGAGCAAAACAACTGTATCTGAAATTGCAAAAAAGATTTTCGCAAAATATTCTGTCCATGATATTTTGATTGAAGAGCCAGATATAGAGGAGATTATAAGAGAAATATACAAGAAGGGGATTTGATGTATAAGGAAATAGCCCTAACAAGTTTTAAGGAAGAAATTGCTTACAGGGTAGAATTCATAGTTTCATTATTAGGAGCAATAATACAACTAGTTGTTTTTTGGTTTCTTTGGAATGCAATATTCAAGGCCTATGGTGCAGAGGCTCTAAAAGGTTTCACGCTGCCAATAATGCTTACGTACGTTTCAATAGCAGCCATACTTACTTTTTACAACAGGTCTATGATAGAATACCTAATCGAAGAAGATGTTAAGACTGGTTTTATTTCAGTTATCCTAACAAAACCTGTCAGCTATCCTATATTTTATCTTTTTAGAGAGATAGGTAGGATAAGCTTTTTATTTTTGACAAGAGGTTTGCCAATAATCTTATTTGCATTTTTATTTTTTAACATTTCAGCACCTTCAAGTCCATTATTCTTCTTAAGCATGGCTCTAGGATTTTTCATCAATTACTTCCTAATCTTTTTAACAGGGATCTGGTCATTTTGGAACTCTGGAAGCATATGGGGAATAAGATATAGTAGGATTGTAATTTCAGAAGCACTTTCAGGATTAATAATACCGATTTATCTATTTCCGTCGTGGCTGAGTAACATAGCATACGTTTTACCGTTTCAAGCAATTTATAGCACACCCTTGCTTATTTACGTTGGTAAACTTTCCGGAATAGAAACTTTCAATTCAATACTCATCCAATTATTTTGGATAGTTTGCTTGGGAGCATTAACTGCTTTTGCTTGGAAGCGTGCAGAGAAGAAGACTGTAGTTCAGGGTGGTTGAATGGATTTTAAAGACTATCTAAGTTTGTGGGGCCAACTAATAAAAATGAATATTTCAAAATGGATGGAGTATAGAGCAGACTTCCTTATAGGAATAGCTGCAATGTTTGCATCGAATCTAACTTCAATCATTTTCTTCTGGGTTTTATTTCAAAGCATAGTTCAGATTAATGGATGGACTTTTTGGCAGTTGGTATTTCTTTCAGGCTTGTCTGCCTTAACAGTAGGAGTATGGCACGCATTTCTAGTCGGTGTATCTTCTTGGAGGGTTGAGAGAGAGGTAAGAAAAGGCAGTTTTGATAGAGTATTAGTTCAACCAGTGAATTCTTTTGTATATTTGCTAATAAGCAATATGGATGATGATGGGTTTGGAGATTTGATAGCTGGTTTATTGATAACTTATTTAGGGGCTATTAACAGTGGAATTTTACTAACGCCATCAAACATAATTTTATTAGGTTTATTTGTTTTTGGTTCAATTCTAATATTCTTTTCACTTACAATTCTTATTTCTTCATTATGCTTTTGGGTAGTAAGATCAGGTGCTATCGGTGAAATTATTTGGAGTTTAATGCGTTTCATTGACTTGCCCTTGGATGTTTACAATCCGGCTATAACATTCATCTTAACATTCATACTTCCCTTAGGTTTCATTAATTTTTATCCAGCACAGTTCTTCCTCGGTAAAGGAATAGCTCAATTTGCTTACTTTACACCAATAGTAGGATTAATCTCTTTTATCGTTGCATACAATTTCTGGAAATATGG
>CAZYZB010000005.1:0-28833 GCA_964651405.1 uncultured archaeon | reverse complement strand
AAATGGTATGCTTTAAAGCTTATAGCAGTTTGCGTAGTAATATTTATACTTCAGAATGTTTTTGAGAGTTTAACTGATGAGTTCTCTTTAGACTCAGCTGAAGTAATATCAAGACCATGGACGATTGTGACTTACATTTTTCTTCACGGTAGTTTTGAGCATTTATTTTATAACATGTTTGCCTTGGGGCTTTTTGGTTTAGTATTAGAAAACGTTATAGGTAGCAAAAAGTTTCTATTAGTGTTTTTTGTTTCAGGAGTTATTGCAGGCATCGGTAGCATACTTTTCTATAGCGCATCAATAGGAGCTTCTGGTGCAATCTATGGTATAATGGGAGCCTTGGCAGTCTTAAGGCCAAAGATGAATGTTTACATCGGTCTTGTTCCTTTACCAATGGCCTTGGCAGTTATTTTTTGGGCAGCAGGTGATCTGCTAGGTTTATTCATACCTACTGACTTAACAGCACATGCAGCTCATTTGTTTGGCTTGATTTTTGGTTTGATCTACGGGGTTTATTTGAGAAGAGACTATGGAGAAGTTCCGATTAAAAAGAAAAAAGAAAAAATTAACGATAAAGAATTTAAAGCATGGGAAGAAGAATACATGTCATCTTACTGAGATTTTTAGTTTCCTTCTGCAGACTTTGCATAGTTTTTGATTAATGCCTTTCCATTTTACGTTGGTTAATCTTCCAACTTCTTTCACAGAACGTTTGCATTTGTCACACACTGTTTGGATTGTTATCACCGAATATTAAATTTTACATGTTTAGCTTTTTAAATCTTAACATTTCCTGATTTTTATCTCTTTTAGTTTCCTTTTCCTTTATTACTATTCTTTCTAGCTTATCTAAAGCCTCGTTAACAGCGTCCCTTAGGTCCCATGCATAAGATTTGCTGACATAGATTCCTTTGTTAGTCCTGAACCTTGTTCTTATAGAGTATTTTATCTTTCCTTTCTTATCATACTTTTTGACATGTAAAAAGAAGAACTGAGGTGCAAATATTTTTGATAATTTTTGTAAAGTGTCTCTGATCATTCTGTCAACTGTTGATACTATAAATTCATCTTCGTCAGTCAGTCCGCTTATCTGGTAATAAACTCCTTTTTTCTTTAGGCTAGAAATATAAACCTCTAACAAGTCCTTTTCAGTAACTATGCCTATTGGCATGTTATTTTCAACAATTATGACACCGTCTGTTTTCTTTTCTTTCATCAAACTTGCAATCTCGCTCAAGGGCTTGCTTTTATCTGATGTTATAGGAGAGGTATTCATTATAGCTGATACTGGTATGTCCATTGTTGTTTCTTTCTCAGCTGACATTGAATAAAAGTCCATCCTTTCTCTAGGCTTCAGGGACTTTAGCAGGTCAAATATAGTTACAATGCCAATTAATTTTTGTTTCTTATCGATTACAGGAAGTCTTGATATATTTTTCTCTCTCATTAGCATTCTTGTCTTTCCTATGTCAGTGTCGCTTTCAATTGCTTCAGGCTGAGACATTATCGTCTCTGCAATAGTTTGTCTAAATTCTTTTGTCTTAGATGCAAAGCCTATTATGTCCTCTAAGCTGATTAGGCCGATCACTTTGTCATTTTCTACTATTGGTAGCGATCTCAAGCCTGTTTTAAAAATCATTTCAGCTGCTTCACTGATATCTTTATCAGAAGAAACCATAGGTGCAGGAAATCTCATTATAGTATTTACTTTTGTTTTTGCTGGATTTACAATTCCTTTGTTTGCTATGTCCTTTGAATAAACAACTCCTTTAAACTTCCCATTTTCAGTTATTATTATCTCTCTAATATTTTCTTTTTCTACTAAAGAAATTAGTTTTGAGACAGTGTCATCAGGAGATATAGAAATAATCTCTTCTTCTATCGTGTCTTTTACTAGCATAAAATCCCTCCTATGGACTTATATATGTAACAGAATAATATGTCACATCATTCTCATTATCAATCACTGCCCAAAGCATGTTGGCTCTTATGTTATGGGCAAGTCTTACTGCTCTTGAAAGTTCTTGGAACGAACAATTATAATCTTCTGAGACGCAGAAAACTATCCACTTCGTATGCTCATGAGGTGCCTTTGGTCCTTTCTTTATGGGCATTATTCCCCTTTCATAGACTCTAAAGTCGCAACCAAACTTGAAACCAGTCCTCACTGGAAGTCCTCTTTCTCTTAGGTCTTTGTAAACAACATATCTTACATGGAATCTTGGATCAATGTTCAAGCAGTGATCATAAAATTCCTTGTTAGACATCTTTTTCTTTTTAGTTTTAGCAATCTCAATCTTCCCTCTCTCCATGAGGAGCATTGCCTCAACTAATGCTAGTTCTAATCTATTTTCCAAAAGGTCGCCATACCATCCATTATCAAAAAGCTGTTTGGCGTTTCCTACATCAGAAATTATTACCCTGTCATCAACAAGTTTAGCTTTGAAAATTTCTTCAGCCATATTAATCACTATATATTTGTTCTATTTAAAAATTCTTTTATTATCTTATAGTTTTCTTCAACAATATCCATAAAATCATCCTATATTTATTCCCTTTGTCATTAATCTAATCTTGCAATCATCGCAAAATTCCTTTTGCTTTTTATCGAAGTCAAAGACTGAGGGTGAAAAACTCATCACACACTTGGCATTTTGACAGTGATCCAAGCCTACGTAATGTCCTAACTCATGCATAACTTCCTTTACAACCCTTTCCTCGAGAAGGCTGCGTACTGGTTTCTCGTCATAAAACTCAGGTTTTAATCTGGCTAAAGACACTATGGCACAACTCTTTGTGGGATCTTCCAATCCAAAGATAAAATTCAGTCCAGAATAGTACAGGTCAGAATCAGTTAAAAGCAAAGTGGGAATGCTCTTGTCTATGAACTTTACTTCTGAAACATTTGAGAGCATATTCATAACGACCTCTGCGTTGTACTGCTTTCTCCATTGGTTGTATGCTTCTTTTGGAATCGATATTTTCGGCAATATCCTACATTTTATGCTCAAATTTTCCAGTTCATCCTTAACAAGATTTAAGATTCCCTCTGGGAACTCTCCCACTGGCACTATGCGAAGAAACATAATTAAGTTATGTTTTCAAAAGTTAAAAAAGACCATACAAATCTTTAAGTTTTTTTGCTTGCATAATATGTTATGCAAGAGAAATCAGCTTCTGAAAAATCAGTTGAAGAGGAATTCTTCGCTTCTTTTCCTAAAGGCTATGAAAAAGGTAAAACTAAGTACATAATAATAACAGGAAGTGTGATGTCAAGTGTTGGTAAAGGAACGTTCTCAGGATGTTTAGCAACTTTGCTATCATGTCATGGATTTAAGGTCTCTCCTTTAAAATTTGATGGTTATCTTAACTGCGATGCAGGAACATTGAATCCCTATAGACATGGGGAAGTCTTTGTATTGGATGATGGAACAGAGTGTGATCTTGATTTAGGAACTTATGAGAGGCATATTAACAGGAGCCTATGCAAGGACAATTACTTAACATCTGGTAAGATTTTCAAAATAATAATTGATAAAGAAAGAAGAGGAGGATACTTAGGAAGAGACGTTCAGTTTATACCGCATCTTACAGGTGAAATAAAATACTTTCTAAGAAATTTAGCAATGGAGTCAAAGTCTGACATAGTTTTAGTTGAGGTTGGAGGAACTATTGGCGATTTGGAAAACTCATATTTTATAGAGGCAACAAGAGAATTAAGGCATGAAGAAGGTAAGGACAACGTCTGTTTCGTTAACGTAACTTATATTTTAGAACCTAAATCTCTTGGTGAATTCAAGAGTAAACCTGCTCAACTAGGTATAAGAAAATTAATGGAGCTAGGAATACAACCAGATATTATAGTTTGTAGGTCTGAAAGACCTATAGACAAAAAAGTTAAAGAAAAGCTAAGCATCTTCTCAGACGTGGATGTGAACAGAATCTATAATCTTTGGGATTATGGAAATATCTATGAGATACCACTTCTATTAAGAGAAGCTAAAACTGATGATGCTATTTTTGACATTTTGAAAATATATCCAAAGGAAAATGGTGATCAGCAACTAAATTTTTCGAATTGGGAAAACTTTGTCAATAAGATAAAAGCAGCAGATAAGGAAGTTGTAATAGGGATTGTAGGGAAATACACTTATGTTCACGATTCTTATCTAAGTATAATAAAAGCTTTGGAACATGTTGCACCTCAATTAGGAGCTAGAGTTAAAATAAAATGGATAGAATCCTCTGACATAGAAGATGGAAAGATTAAGGTTGAGGACGCATTAAAAGACGTAAAAGGAGTAATTGTTCCTGGAGGCTTTGGCAAAAGAGGAATCGAAGGAAAGATTGCTGTTATAAAATATGCACGAGAAAATAAAATACCTTTCTTAGGCCTTTGCTTAGGGATGCAATTAGCTATTGTTGAATTCTCGAGGAATGTTTGTGATATTGAGGGAGCTAATTCAACTGAGTTTGATGCTTGCAATTCACATCCTGTTATAGATTTTATACCAGAGCAAGCTAGCATAGTTAAGCAGTCTAACTATGGTGGAACAATGCGTCTGGGGTCTTATCCTGCTGTTCTAAAAGAAGGATCTATTGTAAGGAAACTTTACAACAGTTCTAGTATAACTGAGAGACATAGACACAGATATGAAGTTAATCCAGAATACATTGAAGTTTTAGAGAAAAACGGTTTGACCTTCTCTGGTAAGTCTCCAGATGGGACTTTGATGGAATTCATGGAATTAAAAGGCCATCCATTTTTCGTTGCTACTCAAGCTCATCCAGAATTTAAGTCAAGGCCTATTGAGCCTTCACCTATTTTCTATGGATTTTTAAAAGCTTCAATAGAAAATTAGCTAAAATAATCGATTGGTTTAAAAAACAATGGTGGGACAGGCGTGATTTGAACACGCGACACCACGGTCTTCAGCCGTGCGCTCTCCCGGTCTGAGCTACTATCCCATAAAATTTGATAAAGAATTATTATATTTAAAGTTTAAAAATAAGCAGAAAAAGAAAGAACCTTCATCGAAATCTCAGGTTCTAAAAGAATAAATCATCTTTTTCTTGCTGCTTTTCTTTTTGCTTTCACTTTTTTCACCTCATTTAATAAATAAAGTGAACAAATTTTGTTCGTTCACGATAAACATAATTTTTTGTCCTGATTTATAAAACTTTCTTTGTTACAAGAGTTGTTTTTAAAAAGTAAAATAAAATAAAAAATGCTAACAAAAACTAATTTTTTTTTATGAATTTACATTATTGTTTCAGAGTTTAAGGGAAATACTGTGCATTTTCTTATATCATCTGCGCCTAAGACGAACTGAGTAACTCTGTTTAGTCCTATGCCACATCCAGAGTGAAGTTTTATTCCATGTTCCTTTACACAATCTAGGTACCATTCAAAATCCTCTACACTTCCACCTCTTACCCTTAATTGCTCCATCATTTTTGAATTTTCTAGTCTTTCCCTAAGTTTTTCATGTCTATGTTCTCTTTCTGCTGCTCCTACTGCCTCTCCGCTTCCAGGCAAGATGAGGTCTGTACTGTTAACTATCTCTGGTCTGTAGTCGTTTTCTCTCATATTGAAGAATTTTATTTTCTTTGGGAAGTGTGTTATGAACAAGGGCTGACCTCCTGTCATATCTACGAGCATTTTTTCGTGTGAGCTTTTCAGATCATCTCCCCATTTTATGCCTGTGTCAGAAAGTTTCTTTACTGCTTCGTCATATGTTATTCTGCTGAAAGGTGCTTTCACTGCTTTTAGCCTCTCGACATTTACTCCTATTTCCTTTAGCATCTCTTCTTCATTCAAAACTTCCTTTATCATGCCACATATAGTTCCTTCTATATATCTGAGGAGTTCTTCAAAATTTCCTTCAAATTCTATTTCAATTAAAGGAAATTCAGTCAAGTGCCTGTTATCTGCTTCTGGTTCTGCTCTAAAGCTAGGCCCCATACACCAGACTTTTTTTAGTCTTGGTATCATTGCTTCAAGATATAGTTGCTGTGTTTGGCTAAGATACCCTTGTATACCAAAATAGTCTAAACCAAACAAAGTGTTTATGTTTTCGCAAGCTCCTGTAGCTTTTGTTATATGAGGTGCATTGACCTCTATAAATCCTTCCTTTATGAAGAAATCTCTTGCACCCTTCAATAAAGCTGCTTCAACTCTTGCTATTGTCTCTAATTCTTTTGTTGTGACTAATTTATGTCTCTCCCTAGTTTCCACTAATTTTTCTAACATATATATCCTCCTAGGGGAGAAGAAACCTTCCATAAATATGTTTTGTAAGTTTAAAAATCTTTCTCTCATTTTCTGAACAGTTCCAAATAAAAGTATGAAATTAACATTATTTTCATGAAAAGAAAGCCTGATTGGAACAATTTCTGGCTAAAAAACCCCATTATATTTTCAAAAGCTTTTTTCAAGTTGTACACTATGCTTAGAATAAAGGCATATTTACGCTTACTGAGGGCAATTGATTTAGATGGAAAGATTACCCTGGAACTAGGAGGTGGATCAGGTTATCTTTCAAAACTTCTTAGTGAGAAAAGGCATACAAAGCCTTCTGTTATTGACAACAACAAGAACGCATATGATTTTTCCAAAAGAATCGACAATTTTGAGGTAAATTATTTTCTTCAGGACATGTTCAGTCACAAAGGTAAATATGATATTGTTTTCAGTGACGGTTTGATTGAGCATTTTTATCCTAAAGAAAGAAAAAAGGTTTTTACTCTTCATAAAAAACTTCTCAAAAAAGATGGGTATTGTGTAATATTTGTGCCTAAAAAATCATTGTTAATCGAAAGCCTTGGTATGAAAAATGAGTATGAAGAAAAATTTACTCTCGAACGGTTAAAGAGAGAAGCTGAATCAGTTGGTTTAAAAGTCTTAGCGAGCACATCTGATTTTCATATGATTGGAATATTATGCAAATAATCCGTCACTTTATCTGTTTTTCACTTGATGCAGAATATTAAAGTAGTAATCCAGTTCCATGTTCAGCGTTACCTACTGACTTGCCCAAGTCCTCTAGAGTAATTTTTTCACCTGTTTTCTTTTTTATGAGTTTAAACTCAGAAACAACTGAAGGATATTCATTATAGACTAGTTTGTTTGGTATTAATCCAAAAAACTTTTTCTTAAAGGTCCAAGAAGAATGGGAATAAGCATTAACTGTAAAAGTTATTTTCTCATCCTCTTTCTCGCCTTTTACTATGAATTTTGGCATATCTCCTGGCACTCTCTTTATATTTATTTTTTTGAATTTGTGTATTTCTTTGCCATCAAAGAATGATATATCATTTTTTATAGATTTTCTAGCTACATAAGGTCTCAGATACGTTAGAACGCCTCCATTTTCAAAATGGAAAACACCCCAATACCATGATGTAAATGGCATTTTTATGAATACTCTTTGAAAATAAGCACTTCCATTAATAGGTTCCCTTTTAATTCTTCCTTTAAGCTTCATAAAGTCTGATTCTATGATAGTATATCCTCTTTTACCAATGGTGTTCGATCTGTAATACGGTTTTGTAAAATTCTTTTTTTCTCCCTCTTCTGCGAGGAATTCGAAATCATTTCCAATTTTTATTGTATTCAAATTTTTATTTTTTGAAAAATAGGTTGGTACAGAGGAATTTGATATAATACAATTTTCTGAGAAGTTTATATTGCATTGCTCTAAGAGAAAGTTATGGTTCATCTTTTCTCCATCGAAATACCATGAAGCCACAGCACCTAATAGGTTATTTTTGTCTTTTGATTGCTGTTTTAAAATAAATTTTAAATTATTGCAGTAAATTTCCTTCAAATTTTTGGTTGATAAAAGCAAAAGTAGTTGTCTTGGTCTTTCAGGGTTTTTTGGATTGTTAAAGAAGAATAACCACATCCACCACCACCAAGCTCCACGAGGAAGGGGTTGATCTTTTATATCAAAAATTTTCTCTTCTATCTCAACTAGTTCCTCTTTATTTCTAAGCTTCATTTTTTATCATATTCTAATTTGTCTTTTGTATTCTTAAATTTAAAGTTACTAATCTAGCCATTCTTTATTTTTCATCTTTTCAGGGATGTATTTATCAGAAATGAATGTTATTCCCTTAGTTACTAAGGCATCTAGCTCAACCTTTCCTTTTAGTTCTTCCATTAATTTAAATTGCCTCTGCCACTCTTTTTTGTCCTTAAACCACTCGTACTTGGAAAGTTATTTTAGTCTTTTTATGTCAACATCCTTTAGCTTGATGATTTGTCTCTTTAAGTCATATTTTATTACATCATCTGCTGTCAAACCAAGGAATTTTGCATCTGGAATAGCTAATCTTTCAGATATATGAGCTAAGGATATTGATCCTGTCTTTAGAACAGAGTAGATGTATATTCCATAAGGATCTAAATCAGTTAGTACGTAGACAGGAAGGCCTAATTCATTGTTCATTCTTTGTAAAAGTCTTCTTATACCACGTGTGGCCTGACCCTGTGAGGCTATTATTGCACATTTCATCTTATCCCAAAGCTTATCCTCATGCAATCTTTCCCATATGGCCGCTTTTTCCATGTAAATTACAAAATTTGCGTCAACTTTTTTGAATTCTATCTCCTCTACAGCACTAGGTATGCTCCAGCCACCGCTCCCTAGTTTTGACCAGTCTATCAAATCGCCTTTATCCTTTATTGTAATTCTTCCAGCCGCAGTTCCGAGTTTGTTTGCGTTTATATGCAACTGCTCTCTTAGCAAGTCAGTTATCAGCTCCAAGTCTTCTACTGCTTTATTCGATTCGACCTGTTCATCCACTATGTCTATGTTAGAGTTTGGTAAAGTCCTTCTAAGTGCATAAAAAACTTCTCTAAGGCTCATGTGTTTGTTAACACCTAACAGTTCTCTTGCTAAGGCAGCGACTTCTGATGTTTGAGTGAACTTTCTGACGTGAGCAACATTAAAAAAGTATCTCTTTGAGAATTTGTTTCCAAGAGTAATCATTTTTGATTTAGAATCATAAATTACATTAGACAGAGTTCTAATTGGAACATCCATAGAAGGATTCTTTCCACTTTCAATATCATTTACAATCTTAATTCCCAAATCTTTAAGACTCTTGCTGGGTGTTTTCTTCTCCATTTTCTTCTACTACCTCTTCAGTGCCTTCTTTGACTCCATTCTTTAATAATTTTTCCAGGTTAGTTTTTATCTTTTCATGAGGAATATCAGATAATTTTGACAAAGCTATCGCAACTTCAGGTATATATTTCTCAAACAAGTTTTGTCTCATCTGTGAGTCATGGCTTTTTCTTCTTCTTGAAATGAAAATTTTAAGTTTTCTTCCTGCGTCCTGCAAGCCAAGCTTGATTTCCTTTGTTATGTCAGGATAAGATGCTATTGCTTGCTTTCCTTCAGTTGTGAAAGGAACCCAGACTGAAATGAAGTCAACTAATATTATTAAAGGTCCAGCTGGCAAAGATCCAGAGGGTTGTTGCATTCCATATCTTCTCCAATCAACCTCTTCTACAGCTTGTGTAATTGCACAATCTCCTTGATGGTACATCAAAGGCACTTTATTTGCAAATCTCATTAGTTTTGCTTGAGCATTTGGGTCTAATTTTCCGCCGTAAGCTAGTCCGACCTCAATTTGGAACGGCATCCCACGATAAACAGCAGGTGGTCTTGTTATTGCAGCAAAATATTCTGCTTCAACTTCTTTTTTCAACCCTTCAGTTATTAGTTGCTCTCCTAGAGGAGACAAGCAATCAGTTGGAGGAGCTATTAATTTTACGGTTTCCATTGCTTTATGCAATCTTTCCAGCTCCATAAGGTTTATTTCCAAAGGTTTTTTGTTTTTATCGATTCCAGCTATTTTGCATATCTCATTTGCTGAGGTGCTTCCAACCCTTGAAAAATCATTCTTCAGAAAGCCTACAATGTTCTTTGACTTTGTACTTCTTATCATTCTTCTTAATACTCCTATCTCTACTCCGTACGGATGTGGTTTTATTTCTTTTGGAGGCTTTGGTAGTTCCTTGGCGACAGCTGGGAATTCCATTTTTCCATCAGGGCCATCATAAACTATGCGAGCATAGGGATTTGCTATCGCAGTTTGCTTCAAGAATTCTGGTATTGACTTGCCTTTTTCAACATATCTTCCTTCTACCTCAAACTCGAGGATAGTTCCGTGCCATTTTTCTTTATTTTTCAATTCTTTATGTGAAATTATATGAGGTTCGTTCTTAGTAACGTCAATCATCATTTCAAAAACATGTATAGGACCCTTTCCGATACCGGTTGTGATCTTAAAAGGCTTGCCTGTAGTCAATTGACTGTACAAACAGACGCCTTTTATTCCTATTCCAAACAAACTTCGAGATTGTTTAAGCTTATGAAATCTAGAACCATAAAGAACCTTACCAAAAGCCCTAGGCACCTGTTCTGCAATTACTCCTGGGCCATTATCCTTTATAAGTAATTTGAATCTATCTTCTCCAATTTGCTTTACGCTTAAATATATATTTGGTAAAATTCCAGCTTCACATGTGAATTCTAAGGAGTTGTCAATAGCTTCCTTTACTACAGTCAATAATGACTTCATAGGGTTCTCATAACCAAGGAAATGCCTGTTTTTCTCAAAGAATTCGGCAGGACTTATCTCCTTCATATCCTTTGCGAGGTCTTCTGCGTTTTTCTCAATACCGTCAACCATTATATCACTATCTAATGTAATCAAATTAAAACTTCTTTATTTTTAAAGTTAATTATCTTTTAAAATAATTTTAATTCAAAAACAATATAAATTAAGTATTCTTTAGTATAACTTAATTATCTAAATTGGAGGCGATATAGAGCTTTCCTATAAAGTTATGAACAAAACTCTTTTCTCAAGTCAAAACAAAAGTTCCAAATTTTGTATAGCAATCAAAGCTGATATATACCGTTCTAAATATAGCATAAGGGAGTAAATACCTCTTACATTCTATGTTTGTAGTTTGTGGGTGTAATTAATGAACCAAGATAAGAAAGGTTATTATTCAGTAGGCTTATAACAAACATTCTGTCTCTCTTAGACTTTGAAAAGAAGGATAAAAAACATAAAACTAAGAATACATATTAATAAGATTTTAATTATTTTAAGAATATTAAAGGTACTATAATAAAATAATTTAAGGTGTCTATATTATAGAAGCAGTTTTAGTTCCGCAGGAGAGAATTAAGGTAATAAAGGACGGGAAAACTAGAAGCAATATTAGCAAGTCTTTAAATGTTAAACTAACTTTTCAAGATAACTCTGTTACAATAGAAGGCGAAGGATTAGAACTTTTTCAAGCAAAAAGCATTGTAAAGGCTATAGGAAGGGGATTTTCTCCAGAAAATGCTTTTAGGCTCTTAAAAGAAGATAACACTCTGGAAACAATAGAATTAAACCAATTTAACGATAGTAGAATAAGAGTTATCAAATCAAGACTAATAGGTACAAACGGAAAGGCCTGGAAAATGATTGAGAAATGCAGTGGTTGTTCCTTATCTGTGTATGGTAAAACAGTTTCCCTAATAGGGAACTATGAACAGCTGAATATAGCAAGAGAAGCAGTTCAAATGATAATAAGAGGTTCTAAACACTCAAAAGTTTATGGCTTTCTGTTTCAAGCAGGGGCTTGATCTCCAGTTTCTATTATCTTTTCAGATGCTTTTGTTATTGTTCTCTTCTTATAGTTCTCTATGCTAGAATGCCAGTATACGTTTCCTTTGCCTACTTTCTTCTTTTTTATTTTTCCTTCGTTGGAAAGCCAGTCAAGTTTCTTTCTTAAGGTTTCCAAGGTGTTTGGCTTGACAGGAATCTTCTCAATTCTAAGGAGCTCGCTAGGAGTGCACGGAGAATTAGCTAGGACTAGTACTTCCAGTCTCTCCTCATCAGGATAGTCAAAAACCTTCTTTGGCAAATTTCCTCACCTCAGCTTTACTTACTCTTATTATAACTTAGTTACTATAAAAAAATAACTTAATTTATAAAAAAGATAAGTGAAGTTATAAAAAACAAAGTTTTCTTTCAAACTTTTTAACACGCATAACGTACGTTAAACAGCATCAGAAGTTTAAAGAAAGCAACTAACCTTCTAAGGAAAGATTTTTTACATAACCCTTTCTTTCAAGCCAAATAGCCTGAGCTTTTGTATACATCCAGGTAATATCTCCTCTTTCATTAGATTGTACTGTCCAGGGCTCTATTATTACCAGATCTCCTAATCTTAGCCATATCTTTTTCTTTATTCTCCCAGGAATTCTGCATATTCTAGTAAAGCCATCATTACATTTAATCTCAAACCTGCTCCCACCGAGGTTAGACTTTATAATACCTAGAATCTCTCCTTTATGAGGTATTCTTACTCTTATGAACTCTTGATTTTCTTCCATCTAATCACACTTTACTGAAAAAACGCTTTTGTAAACGTCTTTGCCTTCTTTCTTTGTGTATAGCTTAAAGCTTTTTTTAACTTCTAAATTATATATCCTTTTTATTTTATCTGCTATTTGGTTAGCTATATTTTTATTTCCAATATATAAAATAAACCCTCCTTTTACATGGTCTATCCTATAAAAGGACTTTTCTTTGATTTCCTTATCTATGAAGTTCAGAACTTCTTCAGATACATTGCCTCTTAGTTGCATAATAGCCTCGTAATAGCCACCAAGTCTTCTAGAGCATTCCGGACAAAGAACCTTAACGGTTTTAATGTTTATCTCATGGGTTTCTTCTTCTTTAAACTTTTTAGAATTCTTTAAACTACCGCTAGCAAAAATTTTATTCCCAATTACTTCAATTTTAACATTATCTCCTAGAACTTTTATGTTGTTTTTTACTAAATCTTCAATTCCAATATCATTCCAATCATTTTTTTGCTTTATTTTCTTGCATTTGCTACAAAGAAGTATGGTTATCTCTTTAGGAGTCTGTATAAGATTAAAGCTGTTGTTATAGCAATCTTCACAGTAACCTTCTATTAATTTTTCAGTTTTCTTACCACAAACAAAGCAGAATTTCATAAGATTAGATTCAAATAATAGAATATAAGCTTAGATTTCATACCAGAGAGTAAGGTATAATTCAGCTGTCTCAGGCATGTCGCAGCATAGTGGTACAAAGGATGATAGTGTAGTTTTTGGTCTTTTTGTGAATACGCCTTTAGCTGTCCACGTATCAACTTTAGACAAGATTATGGCTTTTAAAAGAGTTTTGTATTCATCGCTACTTGGGAAGTTTGAAATCCATATTGCAGAGTTGTTCGTTGTCAACGCAGCGTAATTATTATATCCCACAATGTTTTTCCCAGTGACGTTTTTCTCTGAAAAATCACTAAAAGTGAACGTTTTGTTTAAGATCTGGAGGTCAACCCTCTCAGGCCATAATTTTTTCACTTTAAAGAAGTATTTAATTCCATCGATTGGGGATGTTAAATTAAAAATACTTCCTTCAATAAGGTTTGTTCTATTAATAGCTGAATCTGAAGAGTTTGTTATATTGATTTTATTTGTTCCCCAATAGTCTATAAGCCATTCTTCATCCCAGATATGCCAATAACGATAGGCCTCCATACCTATTCCTAAGAAATATTTTGCTATCTCATCCTGAGAAGGATTGTAAAACGTGAAGTTAACCTTATTAGATGAGACTCCTGATACATAAGTTAAGTTAAAAATGTTGTTAAAATTCGTGTCAGTACCATTTATGGTTGCATTTATTCCAATCAAGACTCCTCCGTTTCTAAGGTAATTATCTATGCGGGACTTGATGGCAGGATGAGAATAATTTGTATAGTTAATCAAAACTATGACATCATGTTGAGGAATTTCAACATTCATATCAAAAGTATCGAATGTGAAGTTTATCCACCTCCCATTAAGGAATATAGAGCCATAGTTGTATGATGGTTTTAGCAGTTCCTGAAAATAAAAGCAGTTAACATAACAACCAATAGAAATTTTCGATTTGGGAGAGCCTGAAACCTCCAAACCATACCTCACGTTCGCAGGTTTATTACTTTCAATGTCATCAAGATTTTCACTTAATATATTAAAAATAAAGTCATTTTTGTTCTTTATAGAGTTTAAAATATTATTTCCAGCAGCTATAAGATCTGGTTTTTCCCAATCCTGTTTCACTCTTATGGAAAAAAATACAGTTAAAACAATGGTCATGAGTATAGCAGCAACTGCTATTTCAATTAAATAGATAAAACCTTTCATACTACCACATCTCCAAGGTAACTCTACCAAAGCCCCCATCAATATAAACATATCTGGTTTCCATAACGCTAACAGGCTCTAAACTATCATAACCACAAAATAAGAGTTGATGAGTCGAGTTGTAGACTTTTAGCCTATAAGCTTTAAGGTCAAAGTTCCACAAAAGGTTTTTGTAAATATCTGCTGTATAAGTGCAGTTAAAATTCAATGTTAAGACCTTACTCTTTGATAATAAATAAGGTTGCTCAGCAAGTCCTACTCTCTTAGTGCTTGAAGGAGTGTTGTTCCAATTTGTAGGATCTCCTTTATCTTCAACAAAAATTTTAATCGCGTCTATTGCTTTAGCTTTTAATAAATCTGATCTCGAGTCTGTAAGCAAAGACGCAAACAATGTGTTAGTTTGGGTCACTATAAAAAACATTATCAACGCAAATAGTATTATTCCAAAAATAAATTCAACTCTTATTTGTCCGAGCATTAAACCACGAACTTAAGTGCGATTATTAGAATAGCGAATCCAGAAGCAGTCATTATAATGCTGTGTTTTACTCCAGCTATTACAGAGCCTTCGCCTATCTGTCCAGCTACTAATCCACTAAAAATGCCTTCAACTATTGTCATTAACACGAATAATGCATTGTAATAACAAGCTCCGCCTCCGCCAAAAGCAAACATCTGGCATATAACAGTAAACATTGAGCAGCTTATACAAAATATGTTAGGATTATTTATGCAAGCACTGCATGGGTCCTGGAATGCCATTATGCCTCCTATTGAACCTGCTTGAATGTTTAGCTTTAGCATAGGTATAAGTGTTTGAGAGAGTCCAACGACAATTCCAATAAAGATATAATAAATCGCGTACATGACAAACATGTGTTGGGATGTTACAGACTTTCTTTCCTTTTCAGCTTCTTTTATTGCTGTTATATCAGAAGCCGTAGCTTCCATCGTTCTTGCAATGTCTCCTCCAGAGTTATAGGCTTCGTTTATGATTCTAATAACTCTTCCTATAAGCTTTGACCTCTTCATTCTGATTGCAAAATTATTCATAGTATCTTGTACAGGTATGCCCCATGATATCTGATCATTAATTTTTTTAATTTCAGCAGTTAGCTTTCCATAATCAGTCCTAGAAACTTGCTTTAGGGCTTCTGGTAAAGTCATTCCAACCTTTTGTGATTCAGAGATATCCAATAAAAAGTTCGGAAGTCTGTCTTCTATATCCTTTATTCTTTTAAATTCAAAATATGTTAACAGTGCATAAGGTATGATACCTATGACAGCTGCTAAAAGAATGAAGTTGCCCATCAAGCTGATGTTCTGATAAAGCAATAGTCCTATTCCTGATAAGACACCTGCTGCTATGAGCGGTATATATTTTGTTTTTATTTTCATTTAATCACCAAAAAAGTCGCAAGGAAGCCTACACTCTTTAGAGGTAGGATGAATTGCGATATATTATTATAGTTGAAAAATAATAATGATTGGATTGAGGGTATGAAACGAGCAATCTTATTGCAAACTGTTGCTACAAATAGCAAGAATAATCGTCTTGAAGACTTTATGGATAAAGCTATCCGTGAATATAATAGACTTCTATCTGAAAAATGGGATTGCGATTCTTTTATGGAATTCCACCATAAGACGTTGTCAACAAGCAAGGAAAACACCTCCTTTAATGTTCAAATCAGATGCAGTCTCATAAGAGATGCTTGGAAAAAGAAAAGTGAAAAAGTAAATGGAATGACTGTTAAATTTAATGTTCCTCGCAATTGCAAGACCTTTAATACCAAATCCAATTTCTTTATTAGGCTTGGTTTGTATCCAAAAGTTAGGGTTGCTGTTCCAATCAAGCAGAACAGAAATTATCAGAGATTTCAAAGCTTGATTAACAATGATTGGATTTGCAAGACATTCGGTTTGACTAAAGATTTGCAAATTGTCGCTTATCTCTCTAAGGAAAAGGAAATCCAACAAAGAAAGAATATCCTTGGTATTGATGTCAATGCTAAGCATTTTGCTATCAGCGTCATCTCTCCAGAAGGAAAAGTCTTCTATCAAACCTATCTTGGGAAGCATATCTGGGTCAAAAGAAAAAAGATAATGGAAAGAAGAGCCTTGTTCCAATCCCTTAATGCCAAAAAGAAGCTTGAAAGGATTAAAAATTATGAAATGGATTTTGTTGAGACCAATCTCGGACAAGTCGTCAGAGAGATAGTCAAAATCGCCAATAGGTTCGGTGCTGACATAGCTATCGAGAAACTTGAGAGATTTAAACCTATTGGGAGAAGGTTCAATAGAACTGTCATGAGGATTCCTTTTTATAAGTTCAAGCAGATTCTTGAGCAAAGATGTTTTGATAATAATATTCATTTGAATATTGTGGATAGTTGGCATACAAGCAAATGGTGTAGCCACTGCGGTGCTTTGGTTAATGGACATAGTTCCAACTATTCTTTGTTCAAGTGTAGATGCGGTCAAGTTGTCAATAGCGATAGAAAAGCAAGTCTTGCTATCGCTGTCAAATCCCTCTTGGAGCGGAACAGTCATATACTCAATCCAGATATTTCTATCCAGATTTCCAAGTGGAGAGGTTCTGTAAACAACCTCATTCGTCCAAATGCGTTTGTTAATTTGTGTTCTGTGAACCATAATTATCAACCTATGGAAAGCCCATGAGCTTTAGCTATGGGTAGTTTACGCTGATGGTGAGATAGCCTTTAACAATCCTATAAAGCCTATTGAAGCGAAGGGCAGTGCAACAAAAATAACTAAAAACTGGATGAAAACCATTGAGATACCCTCTCCACCTCCGCCTAGTATTGACATAAGTGCTGTCATTATTATAAAAAATATTGAGCCAACTAAAACAATAGTTAGATAAACTTCTATCAAAAGGCCTAACGTCCTTGAGTATTCCTCCAGTTTTCTTTTATATTCTGATATGAACCCTCTTGATTTTTCATGAAGGAAATTTCCTACATTTCCTCCACTCGTGATAACAGTATCCATTCCCCACAACAGTTCTTTCAACTCCTCTGACGGAGTTCTGGCAGCAGTCTTTCTTATAGCGCTTACCAAATCCATTCCAAAGGCTTCCACGTCCCTATATATTTTTCCAGTCTCCTTAGAGAGCTCACCATACTCTTTGAATTGTGAAAGTATCTTAAACATCGCAATAGGGGGCGCCCCTGAGCTTGCTATGGTTGCTAAATATGTCGTACCAAAAGGCAATGCAGCATCGATATTTTTCTTTCTTTTACCAGAACTCATGCTAGGATAGGTATAAAATAGGAAAAATACCAAGAGCAAGACTACAGTTGTTATCGTGAATGAAAATAAAAATGCTATCAATGCATCTCTTAGGATTATGGCTATTATAATTACTATTATGGGAAATTCTACAGCAAAGAGTAAGAGGAGTGTGAAGAACATAACATAAACATACTCCGTAAGGCTGAACCCCATGTTTGCTTTTAACAAATCAAATTTTATGCTTTCAAAGTATCCTACAAAAGGTTCAAGACTTCTACCAAAGAACTTGAATGATAAATCTTTTAAAGCCTTCCAGGTATCCATCAAATCATCTATATACTATTAAGTACGTCCTCGGGGTTTGAGTAATAAACTTTAATAATTTTAGAAACATCCAAGTAATCTTCTATGCCGTTATCAGCCATCCAATTAAGTATCTTTGTCCTGTTTGATATCTCTTTTTGCAGTATTTGTTCACTGATGCCGTATTGTTGAGATATCTTCTTTAAGACAATAGAAGGGTTTGTAGCTTCGTAAGTGTCGTTAGATGCCTTCCATCTAAATATTTCATTAACAATTGGAAAGTTTTTCTCTCTGTCAAATCCTAGTATCTCGTAAATGGTATTAATTCTTCTTACATATGACGAGCCGTATTTTATTCTAACAACAAATATTACAAGGTCTAAAGCTTCTATAAGGCTCGCTGGCAAGCTTATTGGTGGCGTTGTTAGTCTGTCTACTAACCTTTCAATCGAGTCAGCGTGGATTGTTGACATGGATGAGTGACCTGTTGCAATCTGTTGGAATAATACATAAGCCTCTCTTCCTCTAACCTCTCCTACTATTAGATAATCAGGCCTTTGTCTTAACGATTCTCTTAACAAATCAAATAAATCAACTTCACCTAGTTTCTTACCCTCTATTTCAGCAATAGGAAGACGTGCTACTGATGGAACCCAATGCGGGTGAGGTAGCAACAATTCTGCTGTATCTTCTATGCTTACTATCTTTAATTCAGGTTTGATGAATAGAGACAGAGCATTAAGCATGGTAGTTTTTCCAGTTGCCACTCCTCCTGTTATCAATATTGACCTACCATACTCTACAGCTAGCCATAAGAATGATAAAACCTTTGAGTCTAATGTTTTAAATCTTAACAAATGAACAGGCGTTAGAGGTCTTTCCGTGAATTTTCTGATAGTAAAGTTCGAACCTTTCCTTGCTATGTCAGTTCCTAATGTAGTCTGTAATCTAGAGCCGTCTGGTAAAGTCCCTCCTATCAAAGGCTGTGCTATTGAAATATTTTTTCCACATCTTTGAGAAATCTTATTAACGAAGATATCCAATTCTTCAGCTGTGTTGAAAAAAACATTGGTTTTTATACTTGCTATGAGTGGGTTCCTATGATAAATGAAAATCGGTATCCCTATACCATCGCAAGAAATATCTTCTATGTTAGGGTCTTTCATCAAAGGTTCTATTTTACCCAGTCCTACAAAGTCTCTTTCAATATAATAAAGTATCTGTCTTCTTTTATTCTCAGGCAAACTTAGTGCCATCACGTTTACAGTTTCCTCGAATTTTTGGTTCAAGTAGCTTCTAGCGTTTTCCTTTCTTAGAGTAGAAAAATCAACATCTAATTTTTCTATTAGATTTATTTTAATCTTGTCTAATAAATCCATTTCTACAGCTGTTAGAACTGGTTCTATTACATAATAGACTAATGACGAGTCTCTTTTTGACCACTTTATGTTGGCTGCTGCAAAAGGGATGTCACTGCCAGAAGGGATTAATGTGTAAACAAGGTTGACTTCTCTCAAGTCAACTTCAGGTTCTTTTATTCTTATAGGACCTATAGGCTCGGTTATTGAAACTCCAAGAGGTTTTTTCTCAACCTCAGGCTTTGCTATTTCACCGATTTTAAGATACGGCAAGATAGTTTGCAATATTTCTAAATTAAATGGAGTGGGAATTCCAGCTTCTGCTGCCTTTGACTGTAATTTCTTATTCCCAATAACAGCTTTTTTAAAGACTTTACCAATGTTTATTCTACCTATAGACTTTTTTAGAGCAATGGTCATGATAGCTCAACCTTATTATCTTTAACAGACAATTTTAACAAACCGTTAGTGCTGTATATAATATTTTTATTACTGATATTAAAATTATACAAAGTTAAGGCAACTCCTGTGTTTGGTACATTCGTACAGTTTAAAGCTAAGCTGATGCTAGTTACATTTATTGCATAAATGCAATTAGAAAGCTTCGTTGGAATAGATAAGCTGTAATTTAAGCTGCTGTTAGTGGAATTTGAAATCTCATAGAGGTTTATTATTGTTCCGGATATAAGTTCTCCTGTCATTCTAAGTTGATCCTGCGTTATGCTGTTTTTATACATTTCGTTCATGTTTGAAAACGAGAAATAAACAGAAACTATCATAAAAACGCCTATCATAAAGAAAAGCAGATATTCTATTGTTAGATACTGACCTTTCATATAAATGATTAATAAAAGGTTACTTTTATTTTAATAACAGTTAAACCAGAAACACTATAGGTGCTGTTCCTCTCCATAAGCAGATATGAAGGAGTAGACAATCTAGGGCCTTCTGTAAAGAATTCAACTTTGTAATTGCCTTGGGGATAAACTAGTTGTATTCTAAATGTTTCACCATCTAGTTTTTCTCTTGTATAAGAAGTATCATTGCTTATTGTTACCCAATCAGTTGGCAGAGGTATCGTGAGTGGAGGAGTTTTAATCTCTATTGTATTGTTGTTAGTTGTGTTTAACTCTATTGTTCCTTCTAAATCATATTCTAATTCTTGGGATCCTCCAAACTTTATTATGTTTGAGACAACTTCATCAAGCTCTTTAATAAATCTCTCTGAGCTCTCTACTCTTGTTACATCAAGGTTTTGCTGAAAGATGTCTTTGCTCCATGTAGTAGCTGCTGTAAACAAAGCAATGCCAACAATAAACAACAAGATAAAAATAATTATTTCATTCTGTCCTTTCATAAATATTAATTTATACGGCTTAGGATATAATAAAATTAGGATAAAATGTCTAAGGCTATAGTACTTCCTATTAATGTCTTAGTGATAGTTACTGTTGCAACGATAGCATCGCTTGGACTCGTAGGAGTATATGGAGTAGGATATAATCCCTTTTCTTCTGCTATGGGAGTTGAGGGCGCAAAGAATGTTGCCTGTAGGCAATTAACTTTCGGAGGCTGCAAAGCAAGTACAAACACCATCCAAGTGAAATATGATGCAAATAAAGATGGGAACGTAAGTGCTAATGATAATTTATTTGAATTATGTAAAAACTTTTTAGGAAGGCCTGATGAGAAATCCTGTAAGCAAATTTGTGGTTGTGTTGGCACGTCTACTGTTGGGGGTTCTTCAACAAGTGATTTTAGTGTTTCAGTAAGCCCAAGTAGCAATAGTATAACATTAGGAAGTTCTGCTACACCAACAGTTAATGTTGGAGGCATCTCAACAGCTGCAGTCACTTTATCAATTACAGGCTGTCCAGCAGGAGCTACGTGTCAATTTTCTCAAAATACTAGAGTCCCACCTTTTTCTCCAACTTTAACAATAACAAATGCTCCTTTAGGAGCACATACAATGACAGTAACTGGAACTAATGGAACAACGACGCATTCTGCAACATATTCATTGAACGTAAATCCTGTTGGAGGATTTACCTTTACTACAAGTGTAAGTCCATCAACTGATACTGCAACTCAAGGAACTCCATTTGGTAGAACAGCTGCTGTAACAGTAACTAGAACAAGCGCATCTGGAACAGAGAAACAAGTAGATGCAGTAGCTTCAGGTTCAATAACAAATGGTGGTATAATTTTGCTTAACTTTGCTCCTTGTACACCGAATCCAACATGTTCAGGATCATTAACACTTTCAACAACTGCTGCAACTCCTGCAGGAACATATACAATAACTGTTACAGGAACCTCTGGTGCAACAACGTCCTCAGGAACATATACATTAACAGTGAATCCTTTTGTTGGCCCTTGCACTTGTAATTGGAATATGGAATATGCATGCGGCATATCACCAACTACACATGCTGAATGTAGAATATCTATGTTCTGGCTAGGTTGGTGGAAAAAATGCCAATGTAATATTCCAGGATGTGGTCATGCCAGTGGAATTACATGTGGCGGCTTCCCAGAAGACACAGAGATATGTAGAAATGTTATAGGTATAGATCCTTCATGTTAGTTATAACTATAAGTTGTATTCATACTAAAATTAACAAATAAAAGAAAAAATTAAAAATGATTTTCTAGCATGTTACTATTGCTGAATTCTCTAAGCCAGACGCAAATGTAATTCTTAATGTTTGTGGGTTGCTTCCATAATAACAGATATGACCGCTACATGTGCTACATGGAGGAGCACTATTAACAGTGAGAGTGTTACTACGTGCATTTGAGGCAAGAGTTCCTGTAGTTGATTCAGTAAGAGGTGTTCCATCACCAGTATAAGCATTTAGTGTGTCTAAAACAATATTTTGTGTTCCAATATTTCTTATCACAAAATTTATTGAGGTTCCTGTGTAAGGATTTTGTATAACATTTTCAATTGAAAACTGTGTTGCCATTGTGTTTGTAGTTTGTGTGACAGCTGTTGAAGCAGTTCCTGTCAAGCTAGCGAATATTCCAGAGAACCATGTATAAGCCAAAGCAGCTAAAGCAATAACTATCATAAGTATCAAAATTATTGCTATAACTTCTGACACGCCTTTTTTCATATCATAATCACCTTAACATATAATAGTTTTTGAGTCTATACCTGCTTGAGTGGTTATTTTTGAAATATTACATGCTCCTCCTGGGCATCCTCCTAGACAATATACTTGTGCACCTCCAGCTGGGCTAAACAAGAATGTATTGTTTGACCAAGTTACTGTGCATCCTTTTTCTAGCATAAAGCCACTTGCAGAACTAAATGAACAACCAGGACCTGAGAAAAAGTTCCAAGTGCTAGCAGTAACTAAGTTATTATCAATATAAATTCCAAGAGTTTGCCAACTAGCATTAAAACTCTGAGATCCTACATTCCTTAGTGTAAATGCAAGACCGACTTGAGGAGTCCATTTGATAGTATCTATCTTAAATGCTGTAGCCATTTGTGAAGTAGTTGTTGTAACAGCAACTGAAGCAGTTCCTGTCAAGCTAGCGAATATTCCAGAGAACCATGTATAAGCCAAAGCAGCTAAAGCAATAACTATCATAAGTATCAAAATTATTGCTATAACTTCTGACACGCCTTTTTTCATATCATAATCACCTAACAACTAATAGTCCTCGAATCTTGTAAGCCAGTTTCTATTGTTATTCCTACAATTGCGCCGCCTGATGCAGTACATGCGAGAACACCTGTTGCATTTGTAACATTATAAAAAATTGCTGTAGCCTGTGATGGTAAATTTGTCATTGTAGTTGCACTACATCCTGTTCCAATGACACATATGCCTGCGTAATTTGCAGGTGAACCTCCTATGTATATAGCAGTTTTATTAGGATTGAAGTTCTGTGTTCCAATATTTCTTACTGTTACATTAACATTCCACAAATTACTTCCAGTATATTTAGCAGCTTCAATTCTAAACTGCGTACCCATAGCACCAGTTGTCTGCGAAACAGCAACTGAAGCAGTTCCTGTCAAGCTAGCGAATATTCCAGAGAACCATGTATAAGCCAAAGCAGCTAAAGCAATAACTATCATAAGTATCAAAATTATTGCTATAACCGATGAAACACCTTTCATTTCTTTTTCACCGCTTCTAATTTCTCATATACATCTAATAGTACATTCACGGTATATAACTGTACCATTATCATTACTAATATTAGAGCACTGGTAAATAAAGATATCTCTGTTGGTTTTATTGAAAATGCTGTAAACATTATTAATATTACTAGGGTTATTATTACCTCAATAACCACAGTTACAGTTCTTATAAACAATTTATATCTCATTGTGTAGCCTCCCTTCTAAATTTCATGCCAGGATATGAAGACATAAATTGAGACACCGGTGTACCACCTCTTAATTTTCTTGAAATGTTGTCTAGTTGCTCTATCATTGATTGACTTCCTTCTAATATTTTCTGGTTTTGGTCGACCATCTTTTGTAAATACTCTGTTAGTGGTTTTAATGCTTCTGCACTCGGAGCAGACACTTCTTCTTTTCCTGCAGCCTCAACCAATGCAATAAAATTCTTCATTATTGTTGTTAACTCATCAATTTTCGGAGGCAGTTTTGAAATTTCATTCCTTAGTTCTGCGTTCGCCTGAATCACGTCGTTAACAATTTTTTGGTTGCTTCTTATCAGCTCTATTATTTGGTTTATTAAACTTTGTAGCTGAGGGATTGTTCCTGTTTGTTCTACTCTTTCTATTCTTTGCTCCAATTTCTTTAGAGGGGTAACAGGTATTATCTCGTAACTTTCTGTACTTTCATCTGGCATAACAATATTTTTAATAGCCGCTATATAAATCTTCTTTAAGAACATTCTACAATGCGTTCAAGTGCACCTGAAGGTGCGGCAACTTCTATTTTTCTCGTGGGTCTGTGGTCTGTTGTAGTATAGCTAAATTCATCAGATATAGAGTTTGCATTCAAGGATACAGCATTTAATTTATTGCCTTGAGAGTCTTTAAATGCGGCTCCTGAGCCATCTAAGATTACAGCCATCTCTCCTGCACCAATGGCATATTCTCCTGCTTGGATTTTAAATCTTACTGTATCCACACTTCCTGATACTGTGCATGATGCAGAAGCAAAACTAAAAGTTTTTTTTGCTGCAATCACTGTTGGAGGATTTTCTGTGCTGCCAGTTTCAACATTGGTAGGAGTTTCTCCACCAGCTGTTGCTATAGGAGGTTTGAAATTTAGAAAACTAAATTTAGAAAAATAAGAGAAAGCAAATAAAAAAATCAAAATTATTATTACTGCTATTAATGTTGCATATTTCTTTTCCAACTTCATTTTGCATCACTGAATTAACATGATACTGTTTTATCAACTGATCCTGCAGGTGCTGATAATGTCAAAGTGTAATCAGTTCCAGCCGTTAGGTCATCTCCACTCCATGCGCTAAATTGCTTAAGTTGTCCTGGACTCATCGTTGCAGCAGTTATGTTTGGTACAGTATTACTATCTGAAATCAACTTTCCTGCTATAAGTACAGATAAACTTCCAGTTCCTATATTTTCAGTTCCTGAATTTCTTATTGAAAAGGTTATATTATTAGTTACAGCATTACAACTACCATCACCTATGATTTCAACACTTTGCTGCAATCTTTTTGTGAGTGCTTCTGTACCTGCTGTAGCACCTTTTGCTGATGTTGTGAATAAACCAACAGCGAATGTATATGTTAAACTGACTAATGCAACTACTATAATAACTATCAATATTGTTGCCAATATTGTCGATATTCCTTTCATATTTATTTCCTCCTACTAAGAAATGTGTAATAACCGGTATATAAACATTTTGATAAAATAAAAGAAAAAGAAGAGGATTATTATTCCTCTCCGCCGCCCATTCCAGGGGGCATTTGTGGCATTCCACCTTTCTCTAGTTTGCCTGCAGATATTATGTCATCTATTCTTAGAATCATTTCAGCAGCTTCTGCAGCAGATTTTATTGCCTGAGTCTTAATCTTCAAAGGCTCAATGACGCCTTTGGCTCTCATGTCAACAATCTTTCCGCTGAAGACATCTACGCCGAAAGTTATTTTGTCTTCCTCGTGTGCGGACCTTAATTCTACGAGAATGTCTATTGGGTCCAAACCTGCATTCTCTGCCAATGTCCTAGGAATAACCTCCATTGCGTCTGCAAATGCTAGAACTGCCAACTGTTCTCTACCTGAGAAGCTTTGTGCAAATTCTCTTAGTCCTTTTGAAACAGCCTCTTCTGGAGCTCCTCCACCTGCAACAACTCTTCCAATTTCTAATGCAGATACTAAGGAGCCGAGTGCATCTTCCAAAGATCTTTCAGTTTCATCGACCACATGCTCAGTTCCGCCACGTATTAGAATTGATACAGATTTTGGATTCTTGCACTCTCTTACAAAAATCATTTGTTCGCCTGCTATTTTCTGCTCTTCAACAATTCCTGCAAATCCCAAGTCACTGTTTGTTAAATCTGAAAGATTTGAAATTATTTTTCCGCCAGTTGCTTTTGCTAGTTTTTCTATGTCAGACTTCTTAACTCTTCGTGCTGTTAAAATTCCTTTTTTTGCTAAGTAATGCTGAGCTACGTCATCTATTCCTTTTTGACAGAACAAAACGTTGCAATTAGAAACAGCAACTTTTTCAACCATGCCTTTTAAGATCTTTTCCTCTTCATCTAAATATGTTTGCAATTGACTTGGAGATGTTATTTGTATTTGTGCTTCTGTCTCTGTTTTTTCAATTTCCAAAGAAGTATCCAATAAAGCAATTCTTGCATTTTTTAAATGCTTTGGCATTGATGGATGAACAACTTCCTTGTCAATTATAATACCTCTTATTAATTCAGTGTCCTCAGATGAGCCACCTTGCTTTTTCTCAAGCTTTATATTTTCCTTATCAATGACTATTTTTCCATCAAATCTTTCCATTACAGTTCTTACTGCTTCTACAGCTAATTTGGCCAAGTGCTCAGAAGCTCTTTCAACGCCTTTACCACTCATTGATGTTATTGCAATTTTTATCAAATCATCAATATCATCCTGTTTAATCTCTTCTGAAATATTTTTAAGAATTTCTAAAGCTTTTTCTCTAGCTAATTTATAACCCCTTGTTATGACTGTTGGGTGTATATCCTGGTCAAGCAGTGCTTCTGCTTTTTTAAGCAATTCACCAGCTAGGACAGCAGCAGTTGTTGTTCCGTCTCCAACTTCTTCATTCTGAGTCTTTGCGACTTCCACAAGCATTTTTGCAGCTGGATGTTCTATTTGCATTTCTTCTAGAATTGTTACACCATCGTTTGTTATAACAATGTCACCAAGATTATCAACAAGCATTTTATCCATTCCTTTAGGTCCTAAAGTCGACCTAACAGCATCTGCAACAGCCTTTGCAGCTGCTATGTTGTTATGTTGGGCGTCCTTGCCTAAAGTCCTGAAAGTGCCTTCTGGTAAAACCAAGATAGGTTGGCCTGTTAATTGACCTTGTCCATTACTCATTAAATCACCTCATAATTATTAAGTAAAAATATATGTGTATGTAAGTATATTTAAACTTGACTGTTTAAAATAGAAAAATACAAAAATCACATTGTTTTTGCTAGTTTCTTACCTATTATGAAGACTATGAATAGGATTACTATAAAACTGATAAACGCATGCAAAAAATCTCCAATCTTGAAAACTGATAGGCCTAGCGTTATTGAGGCCTCAGCACCAAGTCCTATGTAAGGCTCGTATAATGGAGCTATTAAGTCTGCTACTAGGGCATCTATCAATGTCTTAGCTGCAAAACCTGTTATCAAACCTAATGCAACTGTTATGATATTTTGTTTCTTTATAAAATCCATAAATTCTTTAAACACTCCCACTAAATCACCTAGAAGTTATGATATTTAGACCTTTTTAAAATCAGACATGAGAAAGAGAGATACTACTCCTAGTCCTATCCCAGCTGACTTTAGCAAGGTTAGCGTCTCTTCATAAAATGCGAATCCAACCAAAACTGTGGTTATAACAACTGCTACTCCAAAATACACTGTTCCTCTTGCCAAGCCGCTACCATTTTTCAAAGCTTGTAGCCAAAAGTAGTTTGCTATAGCATAAACCAACAAAACCAAAGGAACTAGAAAGATGTTTTGAAACGAGCCAAACAGACCGGCTGCGAAGTTCCCAAGAGTTTCAAATATCATAAGTAGGCTGAATGGTATAATCCACTTCATTAGACACCACCCATAATTGCTATTGTAACAAGACCCAATGCTATTCCAGCAAGTTGCTTCCTGCTATGGCTCTCCTTAAAATAAACTATGCCCATTAAGACAGCAGTTATCTCTTGACCTACTGCAAACAAAATTATGCCTCTCGCCAAACCTACACCATTCAAAACAGCAAAAAGCCAAAAAGCATTGCCTATCACGTAGAGTGACAGCGATGCGATAAAAAGAATAGATTTTTTATGCAAAGTCCATTTCTTTCCTAGGAAGTCAGCAGTCAATTCGCATAAAATAAGGAAAATCATAGGCAGACTCCAGAAGAATGATGATGCATAAGGTAAAACGAACAATCCAGTTGGCATTGGCATAAGAATAATTAGAATGTAGACATTAAATTGCTTTTTTAGCTCTCTTTATTAAATCCTTCTTTTCAATATTCTCCAATTCCTTTCTCTCTATCAACGGAATTCCCAAAAGTTCCTCTTTCTTAGTTTTTTCAGTAATAAGTAAGGCTGGTCTTTTAACAACGTCGATGAATTCCTTCAAGTCTGCAGCCCTTTTTTTCATCTTTCTCTTATCAATTTCAATATCAGAAATTATCAAAGCCTTTTCTTTAGCGAACACGTCTAGCGGTGACTGCTTAACAAAATCCGTCTTAAAGCCTATTTTTTCCAAGTTTCTACCAATATTTTTTTCTAGCAAATCCTTTGGTTGACCATGCTCTTCATATCTCTTAAAAATTTCAACTGATTTTATTATTTTTTCATTGAGTATTCGTTCTAGTTTTTCAGCTATGTCTAGAAGCATCCTTAGCTGTTTTTTCTCATGTTCATAAATCACTTTTTTGTTAATTCCTACTGCCTCTGCTAGTTCCCTTTGCGTCAAACTCTTACCTTTTCTAGCGTCTTTGAGAACTTCCGAATCAATCTCAACATATAGACCGCCTTTGTCTCTGTAAATTCTTGGGAAAATCTTGTTGCAAATCAACTTTTCAAAGGTTTCAACAGAAAGCGTTGGCATTTCGAATCTCTCATAGACTATCCCAGTTTTTAATTTCTCCCTATTGGTTTGTACGCCTATGAGCATAGGATAGCCGTCTAAGTTGTTTGAGATGATCTTTAGATTTTTTGCCTGTTCTTTTTGAAAGGCATCAACGTTTAGCAGGACTTTTAATAGTATCAATAAGTCTTTCTTTGCTACTATGTCAAAACATCCATGATATTCGCAAGTAGCATAGTCATTTTCCTCTAAAAAACCTTTAACCTGTTGCTTTAAGTCTAGCATATTTTTAAATTACTTTACACAGAATAAATCTTTAATGGGCGGGTAGCTTAGTCTGGTAGAGCGCCAGTCTTATAAAATGGCGTTAGTCATTTTTCGTGACTGCGTTCTGTAAAAACTGGAG
>CAZYZB010000004.1:20763-35537 GCA_964651405.1 uncultured archaeon | reverse complement strand
TTTTTCTTTTGTTTCATAGGTATAAAATTTGAAGTTGCTATAAGCCCTATTCCAACTATTCCTAATACCATGGGCCAGCCTTCCAAATCCACTCCCAAAAAACATCTTTCCTGGCAGAACTCCATCAATGCTGCTACTAATGCTATTATTAGGCCAACTGCAAACATTGTTTTGTTTATTTTTATTTTCTTTCCTTTTTTGCAAGTGTGAGCCACTATCGCAATTAAAACCAACGCTATTGCTACTAAGGATATCCAAATTTCTTCCGTCATAACTATAATTTAGAAGTCTTGATTTAAATAATATAGGGATAACTCACCGATATATTTCTGAATAATGAAAAGGTTGTATATAAAAGGGGCTGTTATTTTCATATAACGTATAGAAATTTTAAGCAAAATCTGGATGTTCTTCATGATATTTTGCTATATCTTCAATTAACTTTTTACTTTTTTCTTCTACCCGTTTAGCAATAACACTATCAACATATTCTGACCATGAAGAAAAAGTATCAACTATACGATTTCCTAATCTTTGATATCTGCCTGGAATTTTTTCTGCTTGAATTGATTCTAAAATATCTAATATAGAAGATTGCCTTGCCATAAAAATAATTATCTCAATATAAATTTAAATCAATATCTTATAGATGTTGTTAGGGTTATCTTCGTATAACCTATTGAAACTTACATTGCTCTTAGAATTCGTATGCGAGAATTTATGTCAGGATGAGTAGCAAATAAGTTGTCTAATGGGCTTCTGTTAGGGTCTGATATGAAAAGATGAGATATAGACTCGCTAACATCCATCTTTCCTTGGTTTAGTTTCTTTATTTTCTCAAGAGCTGATGCTAACCCATCAGGATATCTAGTCAGTTCCGCCCCGCTTGCATCTGCCAAGTATTCTCTTTTCCTAGAAATAGCTGCTTGGACAAGTCTTGCCACTATAGGAGCAAATATTGCAAAAATAACAGCTATTATAATCATTGCTATGATGATTGCTCCACCTTTTTTATTATCATTGCTTCTGAAATTACCATACCTCAAGCTTCTTAGGAACATGTGACTAACAACTGCCGCTAGTCCAACTAAAACTGCTATCAAGGTAGCAAACCTAACATCATAATTTCTTATATGCGACATCTCATGCCCTACTACGCCTTCTATCTCATCTCTTTTTAGATTTTCTAAAAGTCCTGTAGTAACGCAAATAGAGGCATGTTTAGGATCTTTACCGCAGGCAAAAGCATTTATCTCATTGCTTTCCATGACGTAAATATTTGGTTTAGGAATTCCAGCAGCTATTGCCAAGCCTTCTACACTGTCTATAAGATGTCTATGTTTCCTCTCATCAGCTGGTTTTGCATTAACAGCCTTAAGAACAATCTTATCACCATAGTTGTAAGAGAAATAGATATCAACTAATATGAAAACTAATCCAAATATCAACATAAAAAATGCTATTTCCGGCAAAAAGATTTCTGAAATTAAATAGACTAACGTAAAAAGTATGATAAAAACTAAAAAACTTAATAAAACAGAGTTTCTTTTGTTCTTTCCAACCTGGTCAAATATATTTACCTTCTCCATAGTGTCACTGACTACTAGAACTCTACTTTAACTGCTTTTCTTTCCTTCTCTTCCACAGATAGATAATCTCTAGTTTTATTTCTTCCAAACATTGCAGCGAACCAAGCGCCTGGAATTGTAGTTATTGTATTGTTAAATGTTAAAACTGAGTCATTGTAGAATTGTCTTGCATATGCAATTTTGCTTTCTATGCCTTCTAATTGCTCTTGCAATAGTTTGAAGTTATCGCTAGCCTTTAACTGAGGATAATTTTCTGCTATTGCAAAAACGCTTCTTAGCGATGCTGCCAAAGCAGTTCCTGCTTTTATTTTTTCTTGAGGAGATCCTGCCTTGAGCATGTTTTCTCTTGCTTTAGTAACTTCAGAAAAGACTGTCTTCTCATGTTTGGCGTATCCTTTAACTGTTTCAACCAAGTTCGGTACCAAATCTGCTCTTTTCTTTAACTGGACATCGATTTGCGACCAAGCATTGTCTATTCTGTTCGAAAGAATTACTATTCTGTTTATGTAATAAACCACTATCAAAGCTATTATTACTATTATGACCAAAGGTATTACCCACATCCACCAAATCATATAATCACTTAAATAATATCAAATTAGAGGTTTATAAATTTAAAATTTAAACAAAGAAAAAAGCCATTTAAAGAAGTTAATTACAGCTTGAAGTATGCTATCGACTATGTTTCCAGTTCCTTTTTCTTCTATTACTGTCACCTGCTTTGATAAAGTTGTTGAAAAATCATTCGTGCTCACAATAACTTGTATCAAATTATCTTTTTCATTTTGCGGGGTAAAGTTAAATGAGAATTCCATTAAATCGCTGACACGGTCTTTTTTAATCTGATCCCTAAACTTGACTGTGATGTCTTGTGAAATCTCAAGTAGATTTTTAACATTAACTGTTATCACATATTCTTTCCCAGCATATAGAGTATCGTTAGAAGTCATTGAGATATACAGAGGTTTGTTTAAAATAATTGAAACGCTTTGTTGGTCTAAAGCTCCTTTGTTGTAAGAGTATATCTTAAAATCATTATAAGGCGCGGTAATCTCTAGTCTTTCAGAAGCGTAATCACCATTGCTGCTAAAAATATAAGAACCAGGGGCTGAAGCTGTTATCGTTTCTTTAGGAGACGCCGTGCTCTTGTCAACTGTTAGTTTTGTAGTGCTTAGTTCCACGTTTGACATGGTCAAAGGAACGTTTTTTTGTTCACTGCCATAAATCAAAACTCCAATCGGACAGGTGTATTGCATGTTTCTTTGTAATTCAGGTACTTTGAAGATTGTGAATAAGGATTTTTTGTTGCAGAAGTACGTTACATTTTCTTTTGTTATCTTTTGTAAAAATTCTCTTTCACCAGAACTGCAGCTTCTTATGTCAATCCTGGTTAGCAAGCATCTATCTGCAGTTAAATCAGTTTTTAAAACTGCATAACCTTCCCATATTTTATTTTCTAAGAATTCTGAGCTAAAAGATAGGATAGGGCTTTCTTCGTAATTTAAAAGTTTAACAGAAACATTAGTGTCCCTTAAAATAACCTTAAAGTTCCCAAAGCCAATTGAGTAAATGCTTGAAAAGGTCCAACTGCTATCAGGAAGTGTAGCAAACTTTATATGAGTTGCATCCAAATAACCGACTTCTCCCCATGTTGGGTCTGAGATAATCCCTTCATTAGCATAAACCTCTGTCCATCCATGAGGTTGGAAGTTTCCTGTAGTATAAATCTTTCCTGGATGAACATAGCCGACATCAACAGCTGAATAATAACCCAAATTTCTTAGGAATGAAACCAAAAGGTTTGAAAATTCCTTACATACTCCAACCTTGACCTTAAGAATCTCTTTTGCAGGTATGTTAATGTCAGAGTAAACCGTATTATACCTTATATTTTCATTTATCCACTTTGATAGGTAAGCAACTTTCTCAAAGTCGGTTCCTCTTGCATTAGAAGCTATATCAGCTATTTCAGAATCAGTCGACTGGACAAGGATAGTAGGTTTTAGGAATTCTTGGTTTGTTTTCTTTTCAATCGAATATCTCCTGTCAACAGAAACTACTGACTTTATCTTAAAATTTATATTGCTTGAAGGATTTTTCCAATTAATGCTTAGAAGTTTGTTTCCAAACTTATCGTAAATAAATTTATAAGAACAGGAATTGATGCATAACCCATTATTGTCTGAAACTTCAAAGCTTTCTATTTTTTGATAAGAATCTTCTTGCGGGATTGATAGGTTTAGGTCAATGTTGTTTACGTTTCCAGAGACTTCTACTGATCCGACTTCCACAATCTCTGCTCGCATTTTATTAACTAACTGAGGGTTTGTTATATCAGCAAAAGCTGGCGTGCTTAAAACTAATATCATTAAAAACAGAACTTTCTTCATAACTTTAAATTTATTAATCTCATAATATATTAAGTTGATAGTATGTTTGAAATTTGGAGCGAAAAATATCGTCCGCATTCATTGAACGAAGTAATAAACCAAAAGCATGTTATTGACAGATTAAAGGAATTTGTAAAAGAGAAGAATATTCCTAACATGCTTTTTGCTGGTCCAGCTGGCTGTGGTAAGACCGCTACTACTCTAGCAATTGCCTATGAGCTATATGAAGAAAATTGGCGCCAAAACATACTAAATCTTAATGCATCAGATGAACGTGGCATTGATGTTATAAGAGGAAAGGTTAAGGACTTTGCTAGAACAAAATCAATAGGCAATGTGCCATTCAAACTAATATTTTTAGATGAGAGCGATGCTTTAACTCCAGAAGCCCAACAAGCCTTAAGAAGGACGATGGAAGCCTTCACTAGCATATCCCGATTTATTCTAGCTGCTAACTATTCTTCAAGATTAATAGAACCTATTCAAAGCAGATGCGCAGTTTTTAGATTCATGTCATTAAAGGATGCTGACGTTAAGCATTACATTGACAGAATAACTAAGGGTGAAAAGTTAAGAATTGATGAAAGCGCTATCGAGGAGATAGTAAAACTTTCTGAAGGTGACTTGAGAAAAGTTGCAAACATCTTGCAAGCATCTGCAATCTTAAACAAGAAAATAACTAAGGATGTTATTTACGAGGTTTCAATGCAAGCAGAACCAAAAGAAGTTAGAAAAATGATAGATTACGCTTTAAACGGAAAGTTCTCAGAATCTAGGGAACTTCTAAAAGAACTTCTACTTAGAAAAGGAGTCTCAGGAGAGGATATAATAAAACAAATTTCTAGCCAGATATATGATTTAGACATTCCTGAAAAGGCTAAAGTAGAACTCATAGAGAAAGTTGGCGATTTCGAATACAGGTTACAGACAGGTAACGAGCAGATACAATTAGAAGCACTTTTAGCTAGGTTTGCCTTATATAAAGATTCTTGATTGTATGCTATCAGAAAAATATAAACCAAATAATCTAAAGGAAATAGTCGGACAAACAGATTTTATATTAAAAACGATTGATTGGTTAAAAAAATGGAAGCCTGGAAAAGCCTTGCTTATCTATGGACCAACTGGGACTGGAAAAACTCTTGTAATAAAACTGATAGCAAAAGAAATGAAAATGAGCTTGTTCGAACTAAATGCAAGTGATGATAGATCTGCTTCTTCAATAAAAGAAAAACTATTGCCTGCAGCAAAAGAAGGTTCTTTGTTTAACAAAAGATTGATATTGATTGATGAAGTTGACAGTTTCGGACAATCAGACAGAGGAGGAATAACAGAAGTTATAAGAGCAATAAAGGAAAGCGTCAATCCAATTATCCTGATAGCAAGTGACGCTTATGATGCTAAGCTAAAATCATTAAGAGGCTATTGCGAGTTATTAAAAGTTAGAAGAACACCAAAAAATTTAATAGAGAAGAAGCTGATTGAGATATCATCAAAGGAGAAAATGAAGATTGATAGTGAAGCTATAAAAAGAATAGCTGAAAACGCTGATGGCGACATGCGCTCTGCTATGAATGATTTGATTTTCTCATCTGAAAGCGTCTACAGAGATAAGGAAAAGAATATTTTCGAGGTCTTAAACATCATTTTTAGGAGCAAGGACTTGAGAAAAACTTTACAAGCAATTGATAGATCTGGCAAAGATTTAGACGAGCTGTTCTGGTGGATTGAGCAAAACATCCCGTTGGAATATCAAAACAAAGAATTAATAACGCAGGCACTTGACATTCTCAGCAAAGCGGATGTTTTCAGGAGCAGCATAACGAGAAATCAAAACTATAGGTTTAACAAATACATGAAAGATATGATGGCAAGCATCTCTCTGCTAGAAAACCCTCAAAAGAGATTTATGCTATACAGACCGCCAGGAAGATTTATCACATTAGGCTCTACAAAAGTTTCAAGAAAGGAAGCAGAAGAATTCTACAAAAGCTTAGGCCTTAAATGTTCAATGAAAAAAATGAGAGAGCAAGCACCTTTCTTAAAAATAATTCTAGGAAAAAAGTTTATGGGCTTCTAAACTCTGTAAAAGTACTAAGCTCAGGTGTTCTTAGAGAGAAGTTAAAATTGACATAAGAAGGACAAACCACATTGTGACTTATTGTTAGATTTACGCCCCTTGCTATCATTGAATCTCTTAATAATTTTTCAGTTGAATTTACATCGATTTCAACTTTGTTGCAATCGAAACTTAGATTTGAGCTTATCACAGTCTTGTTTAAAGAATCCTTGATGTATTGGATATAATAAATCTCAGACAGTCTCTTTAACTGGAGTAAGTTGATATCAGAAAAATCATATATGTATTGAATCAGAGTCATAAAAGTATATATCATTACCACAGTTGCCATTACAAAGAATTGACCCTTCATTTAATTGCCTTTACAGACGACTTTGCGCCGCAAGCCTCACATTTTAAAAATAATATCCTGCCCTCTTTTATTAGTTTTGTATCAGGCCTTTTACACTCCCTACAAAAAACATAATCAGTAACATAAGCTTCAAGCTTTTGTTGAATCATCTTCTGCGGGATTTTTGCTTGAAGAATAGCTCTTTTTCCGTCTATGCCTGCTGGCGTTGCTAGTTCTTTTGTTAGAAATTTTAAAATATGTGAAGGCTCTCTCCTTAATATTTCAGCTATATCTGAGAAGTTTTTTATTATAGTTTGGTTTCCTTGAACAATAGTCTCAGCAATAGGAATTTTAAATCTATCTATATGATTTTCTATTTTTGGTAGTTTTTCATATGCCTTTTCTAACAAAGTTTCGTATTCCATATTAAAACCTATATTTTCTTTATTTTTCCTGGATTCGGCTCGTAACAGACACCAGACTCGAGCAGGTCTTGTATTGCAAAGTCAATTTCTTTTTCAGCTAAGCCAGACTTTATTAGAATTTCTTGATAGTCTGCCCCTACGCCTTTATCTAAGTTTTCAATTAACTTTAAAATTTTATTTTTTACATCACTGGCAGAAACTACCTTTTCTTCAACAGAATTTTCGATCATTTCCTGAGCTTCCAATATTCCCTCAACCTCCTCCAGAGGTATTACATCCTTGGTAGCAGCCTTTATCTCAACAAGGTCAGATGTCTGCTTCTGTAACTCTCTTATCTTCTTTATTTTTTCTCTTTGCTCTCTGAATATTTTCTCTAATTCCAGATTCCTTAGAATCTCAAAATTAGGCTCAACTTTAGCAATAACCTCAGGCATTATATATATTTCTCCGTTATACTCTCTCAGTTTTCCAAAACTGTCAACCACGTCTCCTGAGCCGAAGCCGTCAAATATCTTTGTGTTTATAAAAGCCTTGCATCTTATAGTTTCAGTTGAGTCGTCTAAAGTTACGGTCGCATATTTCTCATCAGTAGAAATAAACTTATCGACTATTATGCCTAAAACTCTTACTCTAGATAGTCTTCTTCCTAAGTTTGTTAGAACATAGCTACTTTCAAACCCACTTTTTTTAACAAACTTCCCGTTCATTATTTCTCCTATTGAAGCTTTCTTGGCTGTTATTCTTCTCATGTCCATAAAATCACTTTTCTAACTCTATAATATAGAATCCGTATTTTTTTATATTAGTGTTAGAGTAGAACTTTTTCATATCCTTAGGTATTTTAAAAACAAAACCAGTCTTGAATTTTAATTTTTTTCCAGTATATTTTTTTGTTTTAGGATTCCACTTTCTTAAGACTAGGATGTCTCCTTTTTTAATTTTAAAGTCTGCCAACCTAACGTCAAAGTGCTTTTTATTATTTTTTACTTTCTGAAACAAATCTGGCCAAGTTTTCTTTTCTATAATCATCTTATCCTCTCAATATAATTTATTTTTGGTTCAAATATAGAACCTTCGGATTTTAATCTTCTTAATACTTCCTCTGTGTCATCACCTTTAATTCCCTGCTCTTCAGCAGCAGCTATTATTTCTTCTTTAGGAACAGGCTTTCCAAGTTTTTTCTCAAGCATGTCTATTATATCTAACAAAACATGTATCTTACTTCTTTGGGAAGCTGAAACACCTTCAGTCCTATCAATATCTATCTTTCCAGTTTCGTAGTCATAACCTAATTGCTGTATGGAGAATCTCATGATGTCTATCGCCTTTTCTGCATCCTGTGTCTCAACCTTTTCAGAGAGCCTTATCTTGGCAGAAGCCTCAGCCAATCTCATCAATCCCTCGTTCTGCCTTAATGTTATTGCAAGTGACTCGCCTGCATACATGCTTCTCATGTCTAAATAGAAGTTCTTTAATTTTTCAGCTGCATCTCTTGTCATCTCAGGCTTACAGTTCTTTCTTGCATAAGCTATAAACTTTCTAAGAAACTCTGGCTTGATTTGCGGTTCAACTCTGCTTGGTTGTAGCCTGGTCTCAAGGATATGCGTAGCTAGTTTCTCATCCATTTCTTTGTCAGGAACATCCTTCAAAGCAAACTTCAAGTCAAATCTGCTTAATAATGTATCAGGTATATCGACCTGATCTACTATTGACTTGTAAGGATCGAACCTAAAGAATTTTGGATTAGAACCTGCTAGAACAGAAACCTGAGCTGGTAAAGTCGCGACAATAGAAGCTTTGGCAATGCTGATTTGCTGTTGCTCAAGTGCTTCGTGCATTGCAACTTGATCTTCTTTGGACATTTTATCAAATTCATCAACAGCTAAAACGCCTTTATTTGCCAAAACCATTGCTCCTGCTTCAAGCATCCAACCTCCACCAAACTCTTCATCCTTGACGACTGTTGCTGTCAATCCTGCAGCAGTTGCCCCTCTTCCTCCAACATACTTCCCTCTTGGAATTATAGAAGATATTAATTTTAGCAACTGGCTCTTACCAGTTGATGGGTCGCCTATGAGCAAGATGTGAATATCACCTCTAATTCTTGTTTTATCTGGAAGATTATGAGCCACACCACCAAAGAGTTGAAGTCCAACTGCCTCTTTTATTTTATCCATTCCATAAATAGAAGGTGCAATTGATGCAACTATCTTTTCATAAATTTTAGGATCATGAGCTAGTTCCTTTATTTTGTCCTCGTCTTCAGGCGTTATCAATACTTCTTCCCACTCGATTTCAGTGGGCTCAACATAATTTGCTTCAATATAAATATCCATTTGGGTTTTCATCTTCCCCCTAAATATCTTTCTTATTTCCTTTACAGTTCCATCTAATTTCAATCTATTTCCTGGATCAGTTTTTCTTTGCATCTCTGGAGTTGTTAAATCATCCTTCAAATATACTGAAACCTCTCCAGGCCTTTCTCCTGTCACAATCTCAAATGGCTCTTCTATAAAGACCCATCTAGTGTCAAACAGCTTTCTGTCAACTGATTTAAAGCCACTTCTTCTTCCACATTCACAAACCATGGGCTCTTTCATGAATCTTTCAGTCTGTTCAACAGAGATTTTTGCTCCACAGTCAGGACACTCGTATATAGCAACAGCAACTTCTGGCTTTACTTCCGAGGCCCTTCTTACAACTCCGTCCAAGCAAACAAATTTACCAATATGTTCAGAACGAAGATTTCTTATTCTTATATTAAATCTTTCTGGCAAATTTTTGAATCTCGGTTCAATCTCTATTTTATTCTCAGTAGGTATGTCTACGCTTTTTAGAGCTTCTCTAGCAGCTTTCAAAATATTTTCAGGGTCATTCAAAAGTTTGTCAGCCAAATCAGGATAACGCTGATCTAACAAAGCAAAGTCAACTACAATCGATTTTTTCCCTTGAGCAGCTGCTGTCATCAAGTCTTTTTGGTAAACCTGACTAAAAAACTCTTCAAATTCATCAACTTCCATAAAAACACTTACTTGTTTAAATTTCTTAAGCGTTTGTCTGCCTTAGCTACAGCCCTTTTCACGTCTTCTATACTTCTTCCGCCAGTACAAATAACTTTACCACTCCCGAAAAGAAGAAAAGTGACTCTTGGATCATCCATCCTATACACTAGACCTGGGAATTGTTCTGGCTCGTACTCTGTATTCTCTAATGAGAAAGCAATATTATTTAGGTTCAATTCACGATTAAGCTTTGCAGATGCGACTATGTTCTCTAACTGGACTTTATAGTTTTTTGGAATTCTTATTCCTATCTTGTTCATTTTCGCTACAATTTTTGCTATAACTAACTTCGAGTCTTTCGGTGATTTTGCACCAGTGCAAACGACTTTTCCTGAAGAAAAAATTAAAGCTGCTGCTTTTGGGTCCTTTAATCTTAAAACAAGACCTGGGAATTGTTCTGGCTCGTACTCTACGTTGTCAAGGTTAGAAACTAATTTTTCAAGTTTTATTGGGACATTCAAAGAAGTTGATGCAACAACATTCTCAATCCTAATTCTGAAACCCATTAAACCACTTCGCTGAGTATTATTAATATAATACAAAGTATTTAAATCATTTATAAAGAATGTAGCCTTTATTTCTCATGGAATTTATAAATGGCAGTATCAATCATTTACAAGTTCGTAGAACGCTGGGTGAGGCGTATAGTCTGTGAAGATGTTGTAGCTCTCGCCACTGCCACCTTCTGGCTGACTAACCCAACAGAATATAGCATCTACACTTTTATTTTTCGACCATGAAACAAAAGCCTCAACGTAAGCCCTCTGTTCTTCAAGGTTACTCTTGCTTTTGCCAAACTCCGTTATCCACAGTTCCTTGCCTTGGTTATGTGCCGTACTGATTGCAGTGTTTATTTTTTCTTCGGTTGTTCCATAGACTGAAACGCCAGGTTGGCGTGGATCCCAGTAAACATTCCTACATAGGTAGTCGCTTATCTGGTCTATCTGTAGACTGTAATGTCCAGTTGAAGGTGAATAACCGCCCATGAACCTCACTGAAATTGGACGGTCTGTAACCTCTTTAGCTGCATTTATAACATCGATAATGAACTGGTTTTCTGAGCTTGTGGCCGTTCTTGCTTGAGGTTCATTCATAACCATAAATGAATAGACGTTGGAATCGGAGAAGGCTGATAGTACGTTTCTAACGTAGGTTATGTATTGACTTCTGTAGGTATCATGGTTCGAGACACTGTCTCTGAAGTAGTTGTCCCATGTGGTATACCAGGTGTGGAGGTCGACGGCTACTTGGATTCCGCGCAAGTTGGCTTCTTGAATTACCTGTTTAATCTTTGTTATGCCTGAACTTGTGCCAGACTGAAATTCGTCCATTGCATTCAGACGGGCTATTAAGAGGGGGATGTTTTGGTTATCGATTAATTGAATGAAGGTCTGCACTTCTGAGGTTGTCATACCGTAGAAATTAATGAGTTCAGTTGAAACAATAGTTCCTGTAGACACTACAGATTTACAGCTTCCGTCTGCTTGGCAAGTCTGTCCTGTCGAACATCCACAAGTAGAACATTTGTCAATTAATGTTCCACTGCTACAATACTTCGGCTTTGTAGCCGAGCAAGAACCATACAAAGTATTGTCCGAGCACAGTATGTCTGTTATCGAAAAGTCTACCCAATAAACTCCTTTAGTGTTCGGAATGTTGCTTATCAGAGTGTTCGCTATCTGTCCCTCTGGGTCGCTTAATTGAGACCACCAGCTTTTATCGCTCGGGTATCCAAATTGAAAGCCAACGCTTGAAGAGCTAAATGAATTACCCCATGCTTTAAACTCGTTTATCATGTTTTGTAAACTGCCAAGATCCTGACCATCATTGATAAAAACAAGATCTGCATTACGAAAAGTTGGAGGCATTTTATTTGTTAACCAATGTTTTAAGAATAACTTGTAGTTTGAGTTGTATGATTTGACTTTGTTAAGCCATGTTTGTGCTTCAGTATCAGTCACAGCTTTACCTGGACTATCTTCGTTATTGTTTGTAGAATATTTATACCATTCAACATCCACACCAAACCCTATAATAGAAGAATGATGGCTGTAACGGTTTAAAACCAAATCTATTAGTTGTGTTACGTCTGCATCACCTGGTTCAACCTGGAGCCAAACCTTTATTCCGTTAGTATCAAAAGCGCTAAGATATTGTTCAGCAACATCGTTTGAATTGAATATTATATTAGTGTACGAACCTCCTGGAGAGGGAAAGTATAGTTTGCATAAATTGCCAGGAGCCAGAATTTCACCTAAAATCCATATGATTGTAGGAGCGCTGTTAGGAACTTTTGCAGACATTCCCTTTGCCATGTTAACCCACCAAGTTGGTGTTTGCTGAGTTTGATATCCGTAGGGAGAAGATCTGAAACCAGCATATATCGTAGCTACACCGCAACTAGTATCAGCAACGCATCTCGAAGTTCCTAGTCCATCAGTAGGCATACAACCAGCGGGCGTGCATGTTCTTGTTTGTTGTCTCTGATTAACACAACCACCTACGTTGCATGAACCACTTGTCCAACTGCCACATGATGTGCATGTGTTAGTAACGCCGGTAAGATAATCTTGAATGGAATAATACTGAGGTTTTTTCTCATAGCTTTGAGAGGGTGGCCTAATGATCGCGAAATTATTGTTATATCCTATCAATGTCCAGAACATTGCAGCATATACATCTTGTTCTTCCATCGTTGACATTAAACTATTTGCAAAATCATCATTGAAAGTTTGATCCATATCCCATCCATTAGTAGTTACGGCAGCTGTCCATTGAACTTCACTATAGACTATCGGCAAACTTTGTTTTCCATAGTCAGCCAATATATCTTTAAGGAAAGCTACATCCTCAATTACTTCTGTACGCGCTCGCGAAACAATATTTGATTTGCTATCGATTGGATCGTAAAAAGCATGAACGCTCACAAAATCTCCGTCACATTGCTCCAACCATTTTCTCATCCAAGTTTCGGACCGAGGACTAGTACCAGGTATTGAACCAACAGCAGGTCCTCCATACATAGCGTTAGGATTAACTTCTCTACATGCACTTACTACTTCATTCCAACGACTAGCATAGGTTGCTTCGTCAGCATAACACGATGAACCCGACACATGAGGCTCTTTACAAACCTCGTACATCGTACAGTTAGACCCAAGAGCAGTAACCAATGCAACAGCCTTATCAACATCGTAGTCCAAAACAATTATTGGTTGTAACCCATAGTTTTTCATTCGAGTAACCGCATCTACCATTTGAGCTTGCGTGATAGTTGGTGCGGGTTTAATCCCGTTTACACCCTCATTGAAGTTTTTTTGCCAGAGAATAATGTGTGTTATGCCCATATCTTTGGCGGCTTGGAAAACAGTATTGCTAAGGTATGAAGCAGCATAACCACTAGGGTTACTGTCGCTGAATTTAGGAACATAGAGGTTTGCTCCCCAGATAGTTCCTGTAGACACTACAGATTTACAGCTTCCATCTGTTTGACAAGTATAACCTGTTGGACATCCACATTGTGAACATTTGTTAATCAAAGTTCCACTACTGCAATATTTTGGTTTAGTAGACGAACAAGAACCATAAACAGTCCCATCTGAGCATGTGAAAACAATCGGCGTGTAACACTTATTTGTTGTTGTATTACACTTATAATCAGAACCCAAACAATTAACACAGTCTTGATCATTCAGACATTCAACCACCTGAATGTTGTAAGAAGGTGTTCCCCACACTTTCCATCCACCATTTGCGATAGTGTCTGTGTAAGAGTATAACAAACCAGACCATGTTCCTAATGGATCTGAGCATGATAATGAATGATATAATAAATCAGTGTATGAACTTGTTGATGAAATTGAATTAGTTTTACCACTCCATATTTTAGCAGTATCAGATTTTGTTAGTTGCGTCTCTGTCAAGAAACACCATTGTATTTCACCAACGTTCTTTATTCTGTAAGGTATCGATATGGTATCACTTCTTGCATATTTGCCAGATGGCAATGTGTATGAAGTCAAATCAGCATCAACTAGCTTGCATAAACCTTCTTTGCAAACTTTTGAATTAGCACAAGGAACATTAGACCATTTATAGGTAGTTGAAGTAAGACAAGAACCAGATGGGTAGTCTGTTTGTTTAATCATATTGTTTCCTGGAGTGCATTCTGTTACAGTTGTTGTGTGACAATCTTCTGAAGTAATATTACAACTACTATATGTTGGACATCCACAATGTGAGCATTTATTGATTAAATTACCGTTGTCACAGTATTTTGGTTTAGTAGATGAACAAGAACCATAAGCAGTCACATCTGAGCAAATTTGTGTTTCTAGTCTACAATCACTTGCAACTTTAATCCAATATCCATACCCTGACTCTAAACTGCTAGCAGACTCATATCTTCTTGTTGAAGGATTATACCTCCAAGGACCAGCGGTTTTAACACAGTTTCCTTTTATGCTATCAAAGCTAACAGATGAAGATAATCCACCAACCTGATTCCATCCTGCCTTCAGTTGTGGAAGATTATTAATGCTGACATCGCCACCTTCCAAACTTATATCACAATTCGAACTAAGCTTAATCCAATAGCCAAATCCAGGCTTTATTTCAGTAGCTTCAACATATCTTCCATTCTGATAATTCCATATATTTACATTAGTTCCACATCTTGTTTTTAAATCATTCGCATTAATTGTTGTATTAACATGAAGAGAAAACATATTCCAACCAGTTTGAAGAATTATAAAATCAGCGTATGTTAATTTTGATGTTATTAAAAGTAACAGAATGATAATAAAATTAAAATAAATTTTTTTCATATTAATCGTTTAATACTACTAACTACATTCACCAGCAATACATCGAGTACAACCAGGTGGACAATCACCAG
>CAZYZB010000004.1:0-20663 GCA_964651405.1 uncultured archaeon | reverse complement strand
TACTAACTACATTCACCAGCAATACATCGAGTACAACCAGGTGGACAATCACCAGCTGTTATACATGTTGCACCAGGTGGACATCCTGCACCGCCTCCGCTACCACTGCCTCCACTGCCACCTCCGCCCGTACCTCCCGCAGTACATCCACAAAAATCTCTGCAAGCTTCTGGAGTCGTTCTAAAATACTTTCTATCACATAAAACTTGTAAAGTATCTAACGAATTTATTTCTCCGTTTCCAGTAGCATCATAATTAACAGTAATTGTTCCTGTATCAGCTGCAACGCAACCCAAGCTAGCAAGCATATGGCATCCGTTATTTTTTGCACTTTCTAAAGCTACACCTCCAGAGCTAGGAAGCCAAACCATTACATAAAGAGCTAGAAGTCCAAGTAAAACTATTACAGCCAAAATAATTATTATCAAAGCATTTACTGGAAGTTCAATACCTTTCAATTTATCACAATAATAATATTTTTTCCTGGCATATAAAGATTTACATGATTTTTGAAGTATCATTTCTCAAATTTACAGAAAGAGTTTATAAATCTTAAAATTAAGAATAAGTGTTATGCAATTAATAGCTCTTTTCAGTGGTGGCAAAGATTCTTTATTTGCAATAAAGAAAGCAATAGAACAAGGCCATGAGATAAAATACTTGGCTACAGTTCAGTCTAAGAATCCTGATAGTTATATGTATCATACGCCGAACATTGGTCTAACACTAATGCAGTCTCGTTGCTTGAACATTCAACTGGTCTCCAAACAATCTCTTGGTGAAAAAGAGAAGGAAGTTAGAGATTTGGAAGTCTTATTGAACAATCTTGACGCTGATGGAGTTGTTTGCGGTGCGATTGCAAGCAAATATCAGAAGGAAAGAGTAGAGAAGGTTTGCGAAAACTTAAGATTAAAGGTTCTGACACCCTTATGGGGATTGGATCAAGAGAATCTCATAAGAGAGATTGTTAAATCTGGTTTTGAGGTTATTATAACTGCTGTTGCTGCTGAAGGGTTTGACGAAAGTTGGCTTGGTAGAAAAATTGATGAAAAGTGCATAGAGGATTTGATTAACCTTAACAGAAAACATGGAATTAGCGTCTTAGGCGAGGGTGGAGAATACGAATCCCTAGTATTGGATTGTCCATTATTCTCCAGAAAAATTGAGATAACAAAGTCAGAAAAAACATGGAAAGACAACGCAGGACTGATGGAAGTAAAAGATGCAAAATTAGTTAATAAATAAATATTGAGTTGTCTAATTCTTATTATGAGTTATAGTGAAACAATAAAATTAAAAATAAAATCTCAAGAATTCGTTGAAATAACAGACAAAGTAGAAAAGATTGTTAAAAATTCTGAAATCCAAAATGGCATTTGCACGATTTTTGCTCTCGGATCGACGTCTGCTGTTTTTATAAATGAAAATGAGCCCATGATTATTCAGGATTTAAAAGACTGTTTAGAAAAGATTGCTTCTGAAGAAAAAATATATCATCATGCTGAAAATGCTTATTCTCATATAAGAGCGTCTTTCATAGGAAGCAGTCAAACCGTTCCTGTAAAAAATAGTAAAGTCGTTCTAGGAACTTGGCAAAGCATAATGATAGCAAACTTTGATGTTGATGATAGGGAAAGAGAAGTTGTTGTGAACGTTATTGGAGAATAATGTTACCTAGGTTATTTTCATTTATCTATAACAACAACTACTTTTGATTATCAAATTTGCAATTTGCGATTTTGGTTTTAGTTGTTGTTGTGGATTTAAATTTATTTAAAATCAATTATAATTATGAAACCAGTTGTTGATGAACCACTTTCTATTAAAGATTTTGATTTATGGGTTCTTTCAAAAGCTCTTAAAGAAGATTCAGAAAAATATCAAGAAGGATTAAAACATTTGGAAAATGCCAAGAGAAGTGTAAATAGATTTTGGTATCTTGGAAGATGGTTGGGAAATAAATCTTCATTAGAATCTGTTTCTTTATTAGAAAAAGCTTTAAGTAGGAGAATAGATTATTATCCTCCTGATATTCAACAAGTGTTTTTACTTACAGAAGATGAACTAAGAGATAAGGGATTTACAACTGGCTACCAGTTTGAAAAGGCAAGAATTGTGCCTAATGATGAAAAATTGGAAAATGATTTAGAGGATTTAGCAAACCCTATGTTTGGATTTGCTGATGGATGTATTGATATTATACCAGATAGAAAAAGTTTTTCGCCTCATTATGTTATAAGCGCTGGAACTGGTAAATCCTTTACAAAAGATGAAAAAGGTAATGTTGTATATGGTATTTTTGACCCAAGTACACCTTCAGATATAATTCTTAATCATTTATTTTATCATAAAGTTTTACAAGTTGTAGAAAGAGCTGAGAGAACAGAAAATCAATTAAAACAAAAAATTGGTAACTTTACTGATAAGTTGTCAGAAAGAATTAATGAATATGGTAATTTAGCTACCAGAACCGATGGTGTAAGAGAGCTGTATTCGCTTTCTACCTCTAATAAAGTAGCTATACCGTGGCAAGAAGCAATGAAACAGATAGAATTAAAACATAGGTAAACTAGCTACAAAACATCTGTCAAAACCATCAAATTTCAGTCAAAAACAACCATTTTTAGATGGGTCAGATTATCCGGATGTTATATCATCTTATTTTCATATAACATACGTAATTCTTAAAAGTTAAATTAAAAGTAATTCTGTGATAAAATGCCAAACATTTATATAGAAACTTATGGTTGCTCTGCTTCCCAAGCAGACGCAGAAATAATAGCAGGTCTACTAAAGCAAGCTAATTTTAATATTGTTAAAAATGAAAAGGAAGCTGACTTGATAATTGTTGTAACCTGTTATGTGAAGTCTCCAACTGAACAAAAAATATTTTTTAGAATAAGGCATTTTAAAGATAATTATCCTAATAAAAAAATGATTATAGCTGGGTGTATGCCAGAAGGAATTTATAATAAAATAACAAGCGTCGCTCCCAATTCTAGTTTGGTAAGTACCCATCACATAAAAGACATTGTCGAAGCTGTTGAAAAAACTCTTCAAGGGAAAAGAGTAGAATACCTAGGAAAATCAAATGAAGTAAAGCTATGCCTACCGAGAATAAGAAAAAATCCATTAATAAGCATTGTTCCAATTTCTAGTGGCTGTAATTCTCTATGCACCTATTGCTGCGTTAGACTTGCCAAGGGAAAGTTATTCTCTTTCCCTAAAGAAATGATAATAAAGGAAATAGAAAGTTCTTTAAAAGAAGGATGTAAGGAAGTATGGCTAACTGCTCAAGATACTGCCTCTTATGGTTTTGATAAAGGAGAAAAATTACCAGAATTGTTAAAAGAAATAGCAAAGATTCCTAACGACTTTTTCATAAGAGTAGGAATGATGAATATAAAAAGTGTTACTCCTATTGCTTCTGATCTTATAGAGTCGTTTAAAAACAATAAGATCTACAAGTTTATTCACTTGCCATTGCAAAGTGGGTCAGATACCGTTCTTAAATCAATGAATCGTGGCCATACAGCTTCTCAGTTTGAAAAAATAATAAATTCATTTAGAGAATCCTTCAAATGCCAGATATGGACAGACGTCATAGTCGGTTATCCAACAGAAAAAGAAGAGGATTTCCTAAAAACCTTAGCAATAATTAAAAATGTGAAACCTGATTGGGTTAATGTTTCAAAATTTGGTTCAAGACCAGGAACAGAGGCTGCTAAGCTAAAGCCATTACATCCCAGAATTGTAAATGAAAGGAGTAAAATTGCTTCTGAGATGGTTAGAAAAATTTCATTAGAGAAAAACAAACAATGGAATAACTGGAAAGGAGAAATTTTAATTTCTGAAAAAGGAAAAAAGGTTGGACAGTGGATTGGAAGAAACTTTGCTTACAAACGTATTTTAGTTGAGAGTAAAAATAATGTTCTTGGAAAAGTTTTAAATGTTAAAGTAGTTGACTTTACTCACTCTCATTTGGTAGGACAGATAAACGGATAGATAATCTATACGTCAAAAAGACAAAAACTTTATATTTAAGGAAAATCCTATTCTTTAAAGTGAAAAATCATGAACTTTAAAATGTATGTTATGGGCGGAATAATCTATGTGATTCTAGCGATAATCCTAGGTATGATAGGTGGAACATTTGCAGGATATGCAATTTTAATTGCAGCATTGATAGCAGGTATGTACGTAGGCATGAAGGCAGCAACACCAATGAAAGGCGCAATAGATGGAATTATAGCAGGTATAATTGGTGGAGTTATAGCAGGTATAATAGCACCTTTCTTACCTATGCCAATGGCAGCTACAACAGGTGTCACATTAATGGATAACATTGTTAGCATGCTAGGTACAACTTTAACAGGTTACCTACCAATGATTGCATCCTTTGCATGGTTTATAGCAGCAGGTATTATCCTAGGCGCAATCGGCGGATACATAGGCAGAAAGATTAAGAAATAGAAATATTTGGACTTAAAGAACACTAGATGTTAGCTTTTGTTATATTTTTTTCTATATTTTTAATTACTTTACTGTTACAGATTTTGCTAGATTTCGCGGACGGTCAGGGTCACATCCTCTCATCAATGCTAGCTGATAAGCAAGTATCTGAATAGGTATTATCTGACAAATCGAGTTGGCTTCTTCTGCCTCTCTTACTTTTATGAAAATATCAAAAATCTCATTGTTTTTAGAACCAATACCTATGATATAACCACCCCTAACTTTTAGTTCTGCTGCGTTGTTCAATATCTCCTTTTCAGTCTGATCAGAGCTAAAAACTATGCAAGGTGTTCCTTTGTCAATCAATGCGATGGTTCCATGCTTTAATTCTCCACCAGCAAATCCTTCAGCATGAATATAAGAAACTTCCTTGATTTTCAAAGCAGCTTCTAAGGCAGTTGGATATTGCAAACCTCTACCTATAAGATAGATATGATTTGATTCTTTGATTTTTTCTGCTACTTCTTTAATGTACTTTCTTGTGTTGTCTGAAGTTAGATAATAAACATAATTTATCAGGTCTTTTAGTTTTTTCTTTCCGACTTCATATTTTCCAGCAACAGCATAAGCCAATAATGTCAGCAGCGTTAGTTGTGAGGTATAAGTTTTAGTTGATAACACGCATATCTCTGGTCCAGCATTCATCATCAATGCCTTGTGAGACTCTCTTGCCAATGAAGATCCCATAACATTTACTAATGATATTACTTTTGCTCCTTTCTCCTTAGCTGCTCTTACAGCTTCTAGAACATCTGCAGTCTCTCCTGATTGTGAAACTGCTATCACCAAGCTCTCAGGAATTAAAAAATCCTTGTAGTTTGAGAATTCAGAAGCTAGAGCAACGTTTATATGCATTTTAGCTAGAGATGAAAACTTATAGGCAGCTGAAAGGCAAGCGTGATAAGAAGAACCACAACCAACGAGATATATTCCTTTTGCTTTTTTAATTAGTTCAGCAACTTCTTTTATTGATTTCTCATCTTGCTCAATTGCCTTGTTTATTGTTTCAGTTTGTTCTATTATCTCTTTAAGCATATAGTGGTCGAAATTTCCTTTTTTTACTTGCTCCAGGTTCCATTCAATTGTATTTATTGGTCTGCTAACAAAAGAATCTTCATTAAGATTGAAAATTTTTATGTCATCTCCTATGTTCACCACATCTTTCTCTGAAAGATAAATCACTCTTTTTGTATGCTCTAAAAATGCAGGAATGTCCGAAGCAACAAAATACTCGTTATCCCCAACTCCTATTACTAAAGGTGAATCTTTTCTTGCTGCCACCATCCCTTTTTCCTCGTTATTAAGAACTATAATAGCATAGCTTCCTTCTAGTTTGTTTAATGCAAGCTTCGTTGCCTCGAAAAAATCTTTTTCTCTCATGAAATACTCAATCAGATTTGGTATGATTTCAGTGTCAGTTTGGCTATAAAAGTTAAATCCTTTTGAAATCAGAAAGTCTCTTATTTCTTGATAGTTCTCGATTATACCGTTGTGAACAATGGCTATCTTTCCGTTGTTTGATATATGTGGATGAGCATTTTCCTTTGTAACAGCACCTGTTGTCGCCCACCTAGTATGCCCACAACCAATGTTTCCTTCCAACGAATCAAGATCAAAGTTTATGTCATTTATTTTTCCTATATCCTTTTGCATTTGGAAGTCAGAATCATGAGTGATTATTCCTGCAGAATCATATCCTCTGTACTCAAGCTTCTTCAAACCATCGAAGATTATGGGTGAAGCCTTCTTTGAACCCTTATATCCTATTATGCCACACATATTCTCAACTTGAAAGTATGGTAATAGAAAGATATAAATATTATTAAAAATATTATAATAGTACTAAAAAAATAGTTATAGTGGTTTAATGGCAATAGTAATTGATCAGAAAAATGGCAAGACTCTTAGTTTAGCTACGAGAATGTTAGAACCGAAACAACTGAAAGTCGCATTATCGCCCTTAGCTTGGAAGATTCTTAAAATACTAGCAGAAAAACCTAGCTATCCAAAAGAGATTGGTACTAGACTAAAAATGAATGAACAGAATATTTATTATCATATCAGGAACTTGGAAAGATCTGGCTTGATAGAAAAGTTAAAAGAAGAAAAAAAGCATGGAGCGCTGGCGAAGTTCTACACATTAACTGACTATGCCTTCACTATTCTGCTAAAGCCACTAGAAGAATCTCAAAAAATATTTCACATTAAAAAAGAATACAAGAATTTTCTAGAGCCTTTCATATTAGACGGCAGACTAAATGCCTTAATAATCATGGGAAGCCCAGAACCTCACGGCTTGGCGAAAGCTAGGGCAAAAGATGGTTTGTTTGCCACAGACCTTGGATTATTCTTAGGAACATTCCTTAATTACAAACCTGAATTGTTTACAAAGCTAGACACTGAAGTAAAGGAAGAAGATTTGAAAAATAATTTGATACTGATAGGCGGACCTGGAGTAAATTTTATAACAGCCAAAGTTAATTCAAAGCTTCCAATAAAATTTGAGAAAATAAAAGACCAGGAAAATTTCTATTCTGGCTTCCACTCAAGTGTCTCTGACAAGAATTACTATGAAGAAGGTTACGGACTAATAGTTAAGGCAAAGAATCCTTTTGACAAGAGTAAGGACATCTTAGTCATTGCAGGCAGAAGAATGAGTGGAACAAGAGCTGCTATTTTAGCCTTCTTGCAGAAGTTTGATGAAATATGTAAAGGAAATTCTTACGACTCTAAGGTTTTTGCAAGAATTGTTGAAGGTATTGACAAAGATAACGACGGCGTGATAGATTCTGTTGAATTTCTAGAATAGAATCATCATGTACGTTATATGAAAATAAGGTCATACAAGTTACGAGTAAATGCAGAAAAATTAGGTTTGTTTTTGGCTAGATTCTAACGGTTTTTGATAGGTTTTTATGGTAGAATTTGAATATCATTAATATGAAAATAAGGATTTTTGTAACTGGTGGAACATTCGATAAAGAATATGATGAGCTAAAAGGAGAATTGGAATTTAAAGACACTCATCTAAATGAGATATTAAAATTAGGAAGATGCAAGATTGATGTTGATGTTAGAACTCTGATGATGATTGACAGCTTAGATATGACTGATTCTGATAGAAAAATGATTTTAGAAAATTGTAAAAAAGCAAAGGAAGATATGATTGTAATAACTCATGGAACTGATACAATGGTTGAAACAGCAAAGGTTCTTGGAGAATCAATAAAAGACAAAACTATCGTGCTAACAGGTGCTATGGTTCCATATAAATTTGGTAGTTCTGATGGCTTGTTTAATTTAGGTTGTGCAATAGCATTTGTTCAAGCTTTGTCTCATGGTGTTTATGTAGCTATGAATGGAAAATACTTCAAATATGATAATGTTAGAAAGAATAAAACGACAGGAGAATTTGAAGAACTCAAATAATTATTCTAACTCTTCTCTGATTTCTTTTAACTCCACTTCTCTCATTAATCCTACTTCCATTTCCTTGAGTCTTAGAAAGTTTTCTATCTTTTTGATTTCTTCTTTTATTTTGTTCATTCTATTTATAATTATAAATGAATCTTAATAAATCTTTAAGATTTTAAGAAAGGAAACTCTTTTAATTTATCTACTTCTTCAAAAACTGCATAGACTCCAGAATCCGATGGGCCGATAGCTACACATTTATATGTTTTGCCATCTTTTCCAACGTAGTCTCCTAATTGTGTATCTCTTTCGCCTACGGCAGTTGGACCTCTTTCTCCTTTGCTTCTATTCCATTTTACAGTAATTCTCTCTAACATTTTTTCACCAAATCTTAATAGAACAGTAAAATATTTAAATCTACTATCGCATACTCATTCACCCCCAACACAACATAACAACATTCAACATATTGAATGAGATTTCCAAGAGATTTGCCAATAAAACCTATAGAAAAAATTTAGAAGAAATTATTTTTTAGGCAATTTTTTACACAATTCATCTGCCATTTTCTCAATTTCTTTATCTATATCCTTGTTTAGATTGTTTTCAAAAATATCATTGTAATTTCCTTTAAGCTCGCTTCTTGAACGGAAACTCTTTTTAGCAACAACAGGAATACCAAGCGTCTTGCAGAAGTTGTCACAAATATTTTTCAGGCAAACGTCTATTTCTTTAGTTACATCAGCACCAACAATAACAACAATCGCTCTTTTCTTTGAGAAATCAGTATGAGCTGTATAAAATATGCTGCATCTATCTATAAAGTTCTTAAAAATTCCAGGTGGCATCTTAAAATAATTTGGTAAAACGAATACATATCCGTCTGCGTTCTTTATCTTCTCAAAAATTTCTACCATATCGTCTTTCTTTTGACAATTTAGGTTCTTATTACAATATTCAACGCAACCGTCACATCTTTCTATGTTCTTTTCTCTCAGAAGAATAATTTCATTTTCTATTCCTTTCTTTTCAAAAATCTGTTTAAATCTGTTAAGGACTGCTTCGGAGTTTCCTTTTCTTGGACTACCGCAAACACTTAGTATTTTCAATATATCACCCTTTTAATTCTTCATTTAAAACTTTAGAGACTGTCTTACCATCTATCTTTCCACGAGTTTCCTTCATAACTTCTCCCATTAAAGCAGAAATTTTCTTTTCCTTGACAAGATGAGGATACTTGTCGAAAATCTTTTTTATTATTTTCTTCAGTTCATCTTCGTCTAAAGCTTTCAAGCCACTTTTTTCTATTGCTTCATTAACAGAAATTTTTTCCTTGCAAACGCTCTCTAAAACATTTGGAATAGCTTCTTTTGAAATCAGTTTTTTATTAACAAGAGAAAACAAATCTTCAAAATATTCGTCTGTCAAATTTTCTGTCGCAAAACCTTTACGTCTTAGGTCTTTGATAACTGAAATAAAGGTGTTTGCAACAATAACAGCATCATGTTTCTTGGAGAACTTCTCAAACAAGTCTAAATAGTCGCTTCTTAATACCTGTTCTATCATTTCCTTTGGTAAAATTTTTGAAAATCTTTTAGCTTTTTCTTCCCAAGTCTCAGGTACTTTTATTTTTGAGAGAAAATCTTTTGTTATAATCACTGTCTCGAGATCAGTCTCAGGATAAAGCCTTTCACCACCAGGCAAAGGTCTTGTGAATTCTGTTGTTCCATCCTCGTTTGCTACTCGTGTTTCTTCTTTTGGTTTTTCTCCCTTCTCTATTAGTTCTTGTTGTCTTTGTATTTCATTCTCAATTATTTGTGATATTAGGTCAAGGTTTTGAACACCTTTTATTTCAACTCTAGCACCCTTGGCTATTGAAACATTAATGTCTTGTCTAGTCACGCCAAGTCCTCTTTGACTTTTTCCAGTCGATCTGATAATCATTCCTAGTTTTTCAGCAACTTCTCTTGCATGTTCAGGATTTTTTATGTCAGGAGCTGTTCCAATCTCTATCAATGGAATCCCTAACCTATCTAGTCTATAAGTTATATCATCTCCTTTTTGGTCAACAATTCCTGAGGATTCCTCTTCCAAGCAGATATTAGTTATTCTTACTTTTCCAATAGAAGTTTCTAAGATTCCGTTTAAGCCTACAACAGCTGTTCTTTGGAAACCGCAAGTGTTTGAACCATCTATAACAGTCTTTCTCATTATATGAATCTCATCTGGTATTTCTGCTTTTAACAGCAAACCAACCTGTAAAGCAACTTCCAAAGCTTCTTTGTTTATCGAGTTTGGCGGCTCTTCATCAGTCTCCTTTAAGCATGTCTCCTCAGGATAGCATTGATAAAGGAAATTCCTATTCCTCAGATATTCGTACAAAGCAGCAACATCCACTTGTCCAAGTTCTCCTGCAACTGCTCTTAATTTTCTATTTATTATCCCTATTGGTTTGACTTCTGAAAAGCTTGGATTACAGTTGCAGAATAATTTTGTTTTAGTGTTTAGACGATTATGAATTTCTATGCCGCACTTGAATCCAATTTTTTGGTAGTCTGTCATTTTTTCACCTTAAACATCTTTCCATGACCAGGAATGATATAGTCTGCAATTTCTAGAATTTTTTTCCTGCTTTCCTCAAGCTCAGCTTTATTCTTAACATATGGATCCTCTCTCTCTACCAAGTTGTTATAATCTGTTTTTTGCTCTTCATTTGTTCTCCACCAAAATAAGTCTCCTGCAATAACTATGTCTCCTTTGCTTGTTTTAACCAACAAAGAAGCATGCTCGTGTGCATGACCAGGAGTAGGAATGACTTTTATGCTAGTCTTTGGTATATTTCCAGAGTATTCAAGAATTTTATCGTCTCTATTGATTGTATCACCATCTAAAACATCGCAATCAGGAAAAAGTCTTATATTCAAAATATGGTCCAAATGATAGTGCGTTAGGAATATTAAATCTATATCTTTGGGTTTTAATTTCTCTTTGACAAGTGCATTGAGCAATAATTTTTTATTAGAACCTGGATCAACCAGAATATTCAAACCATTATCTTTAATCAAAACAGTTGATGGAGAGGCTATCCATTCGTTTTCAGTTTTTTTAGCATAACCTTCAATCAATATTTTTATTTCTGCCATATTACCACTTATCAAAACTCATTATTTTATTTAATTCTTTTCTCCCTCTCGACTTGGGATTTTCATTTGGATAACCCATAACGATGATGTATGGCATTATAATATCTTCTGGTATGCCAAGGATTTTCTTTATCTTTTCCTTGTCACACCACGCAACAAAGCAAGTTCCGAGACCAAGTTCTGTTGCTCTCAAAACGAGGAAAGCGCTCGCAAGTGATAGGTTTATCAAAGGCATTCCTTGCTCGTGCTCTTTTATCGAATTAGGAGAGTATGCCTCCTTCTCAGAACAGCACACAATGATAACAGGTGCATCATATACCCAATCTCGGACAAAAACTTTCTGTTCCTTAAATTTTAGAAGATTCTCCTTTTTTTTAACGACCACAAAATGCCATGGCTGAAGGTTGTGCCCTGACGGCGCTCTTCTTGCAGCATCAATTACTTCTTTTATAATCTTGTTTGGAACCTCTTTTTCTTTAAATCTTCTTATTGATTTTCTTATTTCAATTGCTTTTTTGACATCCATTTAAACACGTATTTTTAGTTTTTCTTTAGCTAAAGACATGCCTAGCAGTGTATATCCCGTTGTTTTTTCTTTTCCTGTTAAAAACATTTTATATGCTCTTTTAAAAGGCATTCTAATAATTTCTATTATCTCGTCGGAATCTCTTCTTTTAAATGATTTAAACAAACCTGTAGCCAAGTAAACATGAATTTTGCCTTTAATCCTTGTCCCATATAAAAGAGTTACGAGCTTTTCGATTTTTTTAGCATCAAGTCCAATCTCTTCCCTCAGTTCGTTTCTAGCCTGTTTAATACCCTCTTTTTCACTAACATTTATTTTGACGCCGCCTGCAGGTATAACAACAATTTTCTTCTGCCAAGCAGGTCTCCACTCTTTTGAAAGATATATATTATTTTTATCATCTATTGGTACAACTGCAACTCCTTCATTACACCACATATTATAATTCCAATTAACAATTTTTTCATTTGGAAGTTTTATTTTAGCTGAAAATACTTTTATGAATTTTGATTTAAATATCATTTTTTTAGAAATTATCTTGGGAGATTTCATTTTCACACCAAGAAATTGTCTATCTCACTTCTAGCAGTTATCTCCCCAGCAATATTTGTAAGCATCATCTTTCTAATTTCTTCCAAGTCTTTTGTATGACCGAGAATCCATCCTAGCTTCACGTAAGCAACTTCCGGCAGCATGTCTTCTGCAGGAATTGCTTTTGCCTCGTGATAAAGAACTCTTAGATTCGTATAAACGTCAGTATTAATTCTTCCATAGATTGTCTGAGGTGCAATCACAACTGGAATCCCATCCTTTATTAATTTCTTAATTGAAGGAATCCATGACTTTTCTGCTTCAGTAGGAACATGACCCATCCCTGTTCCTTCAATGACAAATCCCTTATAGCCTTTCTTAGCTAGAATTTCTAAAATTTCTGGATCGCTTCCAGGGTAAGCTTTTAGCAAAGCGACCTTAGGTTCAAACTTGATATCAGCTACAACTTTTTCATCTTTCCTAGTTTTATGATTCTTATTTAAGATGTCAATTTTTCCATCTGACCAAATTTTTGCTAAAGGCATTTCATTTATGCTCCTAAACGCGTCTCTTCTTGTAGTATGAAGCTTGCGACATTTCGTTCCTCTTATGAAATGACAATATTGATCATCGGTTGTAGCGTGCATGCAAATTCCCACTTCAGCTATATTTGAGATAGCAGCATAGGCAGAACATATTATATTCATGAAAGCATCACTGCTTCCCCTGTCAGAAGATCTCTGAGAGCCTGTTAAGACAACTGGTTTGTAAAGGTTCTTAAGCATGAAAGACAAAGCAGCAGAAGTATAATGCAGTGTATCAGTTCCATGGGTTATTATCACGCCTTCATTCTTGTTCAATTCTTTAGCTGCTAGTTCTGCTAGAACTTGCCAATCTTTATAATTAAAATCCTCAGACATTTTCTTGAAAGGAACTTTTATATCATCTATGAAAACAATGTTTTTTAGTTCTGGTATATTTGTTAAAAGTTCTTCCGGTCTTTCCAAAGCATAGACGCCACCAGTCCTATAGTCTACTCTAGAAACTATTGTTCCGCCTGTCATTATCAAAGCTACTTTCGGTTTTTTTGAATCAAATTTTAATTCTTTGATTTTTTCCTTTTCTGTCTCAAATTTAAATTCTTCTTTTATTTCCTTTGGCTCAGGTTTCTTTGATTTTTCGACATTTACTCCTTTTTCATGTCTTATCCCAATATTATAGCCTGAATCAAGCTTTAGGACTATACAATTCCTATCTCCTAGCTCTGACCTAGGCATAAGCATTCCTTCATAATTTTTTTTGCTTTTAGTAATGGAAATCCTTTCTCCTACTTTAACACTCTTCAAGGCTTTCTGAACTTGCGGAGAATAATTGTTAAGCATAATAAGAATTATGATAAATTATATTTAAATAAGATTTAAGTTTCCATCATACATCTTTTAACTCTATCTAAATGTGGTTTTATTTCATTAATTTTTTTAAGAAAATCAGCGCCTTCATTACTAGTCTTATATCTCGTACCTTGATTAATTTTTACTAAATAACCAGTTTTTAGGAGTGCATCATATATCTCATTAAATTGTGCAAAAGCTGTATTAGAGTATTTTTGTAAATGAGGTTTTGTTTTGGGTTCTAATGCTCCCTGTAAAATTGACCCTATAATTTCAACTCTTTCTCTATAAATTTTCTTTCTCATTTTTATTAATTGTAAAGAAAGCTTTAAGTGCTTTACTTTAAGTTTGTGATTTTAACATTTGTAGTTTCGTCTTCCTTCTCTAAAAGTTTCTTAAACTTGCATTTTGGGCAGTTTAACCATCTAACGAATCTACCATCTATTAATATAGCATCCTCTCCACATCTTGGACATTTTGTCATGTCACTTTGCTTTTTATTTTCTATTTGCTTCAAGGCCATTTAATCAAATCTCCCTCTTTTAATGTCAACGTGCGTGTCCTGAAATATCTCAGGGTGTCTTTTGGAAAGTTCATCCATATCCATAATCATCTGAGGCTTGTTAACGAAGCATATTTGCTCTCCTTCTATATGCTTCTCAAACTTCCCATCTGCACTGTATTTTTTCGCGTTAGATAAGGTTAATTTGCAAAAAGGGTATTTTAATCTAAAGAGCTTGTCTAAAGTAACATCATCTAGTTTTCCAACCAATATTGCATCATTCAGGTCAATTGCAACAACTTTCCTGAGCATTTTTCTGGCTCTTTCCTTAGATTTCTCTATTTGAGAATACCATGATTCTGGTAAAGTATTTTCAGCCATAATAATAGTTTACTTAGAAACTATAAATGTTTAACCTATATGAATCTCTAAAATATCCTTGTCCTCAAGCTTATGGTCTAAACCAACTTTTTCTCCTTTATACTTAGCAGATTTGCCCCAAACTCTTGCAAATCTGAAGTACTTTAAGAAATCCTTATGCAATCTTTTAGCTGCGTCTCTAACAGTAGTATATCTTTTCATTACCATTGGTTTAGATTCTGGTTTCTTTCCTGGTTCCTTGCAGTAAATTCTTATCAAGTCCAATGAATTCCATATGTTATCCTTAATATCTTCTGCCTTATCATCTCTGCTTACTTCTATAATGTGTTTTTTCAGCCTAAATTTTTCTAAAATGTTTTTTAATTCATCAAGTTCATTCTCATCTTTGTATAACAAAATAACAGAATCTGCATTCTGTGCTATGCTCATGAGAGCTGGTTGAAAGCTTGAAGGAATTTCTATTAGCTGTATTTTTACGCCTTCATAATCACAAGTACCAATCTCTGGTTTAGTTGTTGTAAACGGATGATCAGAAATTTCTGGTTTTGCGTTCGTCAGCTTGGATAGCAACGTGGACTTGCCAGACTGCGTCAGCCCTAGAATACACGCTTGTGCGTCTCCTTCTTTTGCTATGGTTACTATTTTTCTAGAGGCTTTTGATTGTGTCTGCTTTTTTAATTTTGCAAGCCTTTGCTTTAACTGAGATTTTAGAACTTCGCATCCTTTATGGCTGGGTACAGTGCTTATCATCTCTTCTAAAGCAGCTATTTTCTCTTCCCTTGTCTTTGCGTTAAGATATTTCTGTTGAGCTTTTACGTACTCAACTGTCACGTTTGTTGGCATAATAATATTTTAAACTAAACTTATTAATTATTTATAAGTTAGTAATTAAATTATACTTATGAGAAAGTTTGTTTTTTTAATTGGCTTACTTCTAACAGCAACTTTCTTATCAAACGCTGTATATGCACAAACAGATTGGCTTCTTAATCCTCAGTTCACTAATCCTGTTCTTACATTTGACACTGGAATAGTAAGAAACACTTTTGTTTCAGCATCTCCTGACAGTTGGAAATGGGGATACTCATGTTATGAATGGGACAGCAATAGTGGTTCTTATCCTATAGATTGGTACAAGATAAAATCTTATTCATATAGTCCATCTGATTATAATGTTTATTTAGCTGGGGATAGCCTGGGCTTAGATAAAACTGGAGTTGTAAAGTTAGTGCAGGGGAATGTGTGGGGTGGTTCAGTACCATGGTATGTTCCACCAAAACTTTCTATAAATTCTGGATATAACATATATATAGACTCCTGGTATAATGTAATTTCTTATACAGGTTCGCATAATGCATTTATGTTTGATATTTGGCTGAAAGATGATTCAACTGGAAAAATAATGGTTCTTGACTTAATCTTTTTCACATGGACAATATCACCTACTCCAATTAGAAGTCCTTGGTGGGATGGTAGTGTTTTCCACTACCAAGCAGCTGTGTGCGGTGCGGGAGGATGGTATCATTGCAATTTAAACGTGAAGACCCACATTGATGCTGCAATTTCTGCAGCAGCATCTCAAGGAATTTATTTCAACAGAGCGACAACATACATTTATCAATCAGAAATATTGGTTGAACTTCAACAAGCAGCAGCAGAACTTGATGTAGGTTCATTTAGAATGTATCAAACACCACCTCCAGCACCTGGTGGTGGCGGTGGTGGTTGCAGTAGATGTTACATGATGAATGTAGATAATTTATTTTTTGTTTTAGTATTTGCTTTTTCTGCCTTCTCTTTAGCATTATTTACAATTTTGATAATACTTGCTAATACAGATGGAATGAAAGAAAAATTAGAATCCTTTGAAAAATAATTAATAGTATTCTGTTCTGTATTCTCCACCTTTTGGCTCGAAATAAACTTCTTCTTTTTTTGGCTCTTCTTTAGGAATCTGCTTTTTAACAACCTTTCGCTTTTTCCTTCGTCCTTTGATTTTAATAATAGTTACTGTTATGATTATAACAACAACCGCAGCAGCAAAGTCCCATATTATGAAGCTATAGTCTGGCATCTTTCCGTAAAGGCCACTTACAGTTGTTTCTAACTCAGTTACCTTTGCTGAAGCCTCTTCAAACTTTGCCTTAGCGTTAGCATAGTCTTCTTTATAGAACTCTTTTATAGTTTCATTTAGCATGGCCTTTGTATTATTTAGCATTATCAATGCTTCTGTTGTGTTAACCCACATCTTAGCTAGATAAGTAAGGTTATTTTCCAGTGAAGATATTTCCGCATATTTTTCTGAAGCTTGGTATGCAATATCTCCTATGATTTCTATGATTACATCTACCTCAGTATCTCCCACTTGACTGTAAAAATTAACTTTTCCTGTGTGAGGCCCTTCTGATAAACCTCCTGTATTTATAATTATCCTTGCTTCGCCTTTTTCTTTGGCTTCCAGGGATGAAGGTGCATTCACTGTCGCATCTATATCAGAAACAGATGAGATTAAAGTATTTGTCTTAACTTGAGCAGTGTTCTCGATTGTAACAGTCTTCTCTATTGTTTTCCCTTGAACCGTAGTTATTGATATTATAGAAGGTGTAACAAACAAGCTAGGTTGTAAAAGAGCGATGTCTGTTGAGAAGTTCAAGTACAAAGTTGAAGTCCTGTTGTCAGAGTCTTTAAGGTTTATCTTGATTCTTGATGAACCGCTAGGATAGCCTCTTGGCATTGTATAAGAGATGTTATAGTTTTTGTTTCCCTTGACAGTAAAACTCTCTAATGCAGTTATGTTCCCATCAGGTCTTGTAATCTCAGCTGAGACATAAATATCCAAGTTACTTGAGTACGCTTCTGTTGTGCCAATTGTTAAAACAAAACTTTCAAAAACATTTAAAACATTCTTATTCAAATAAGCAAATGGATTCCATGCAATCACACTGATATTTTTAGTGTATTCTCCATTAGCTGTTTTTACATTGATTATATAAGTTCCGTTGTAAGAGTTTGTCCCGAGGGTGTAATTTTTGTTCCAAAAATTTGCTGATATCTTATCCATGAACAATGGACTCGGTGTCTCTTTAGTCCCGTCAGGTCTTATTATAGTTAAATTTACCTTTGTCACGGGATCAATTGTGAAAAAGTCAACTCTCACTACCTCTCCGGGCTTGTAAAAGCTCTTGTCAGTCGAGAGAGACTCTTTGCTTATGGCTTTTAAAGTACCGCCATTAGGAGTGGTCACCTCAAGCAAAAGATTAACTGCATCTGGCATGCTTTCTACAGTGCCTGCACAATTATCGTTTTCACAGCTCAAGGCTCCGGAGAGTAGAACAGAATAATTATAAGGGTTTAAAATCCTATAAGAGGCTGATGTTGCTCCTGGTATTCTTGCGCTCACAACATATCTCGAGTTTGGTTTGAAATTGCCAGAGGTTATGTTAAAAACCGAGTCACCAACAGTAATAGGCAAGCTAAAGATCCCTCTCAGCGTTTTTGAATACGCTGTCAAAATTATGTTGTGCTGCCTTGCCTCGCTAAGTCTTATGTTTGATTTCCACAAGCCATTGTCATAATTCATGTTCCCTTTTAGTTCATCAACAGTATAGTTAACTATTCCCATAACTATTTTATTGCTTTGAGTCACAGTTGCAAAAATAAAAATATCTTGGTCTACGGATGCCACGCTCGGCAAAGCAAAAGCAGATATTGCCCATACTGTGTCATTCAAAAAATATAGTACAGTTCTATCAAAGATGTCCCAAGTAAGTGAAGAAAAACTAGAAGGCTCATCTAATCCCCAGAAAACTCCTTTGTCATTAGCAAAAAGAACAGGATAAAAGTCTATTGAACCATTTGGAGGAACACATTCTGCACTAATCCAACCTCCATTTGAAGGATTATAAAATTTAACGATTTTAGGAGACGGATAGATTGTTATATTATCGCCGATATTAAAGCCTTCAGTTATAAATCCAGCTTTAGCAATCTTAAATGCCTTTGTAGAGCATTTGTTGTCTGAAAAATTAGCAGTCACCAAGTTTATAGGAGGATAAAAGGCACAACCCTCTGTGGTTTTGTTGTTAGTCCATGTGTTCACGTATGTAAAAAATAATGGTTTATTTTTTGAGCTTATGTTACCGCAAAAAATATTCTGGAACCTGGTTTTGTTAGCCATGCCAAAGTTGTTATTCCCAAGGAATATCATATCAGAGGCATCTGCATATTCGTTCCACGTTGTCGAGTTGTCCTTTACATGAAGTTCGTTTATGACCTTTACATTGTAACCGAGGCTTAGCAGCCTGCTGCAATATAAAGAGTCTGAGGACTGCATGGCATTGCATGACGAGTCAGTGGATGTGTTCGCAACGTATAAAATTGTCTTTGCCTCTGCCAACTGGGCAAGAAGCAATAATGCTGCCAAAAACATTAATTTTCTCATAAAAATCGCTTAATTTATATTAAGTTTTTGCTATAATAATGTTTTTCATCATTAGTTTTTGTTATAAAAGAAGGATTTAAACAAAATCCAAAACCTTTTATTTAGGCAGTTTAAATACTTTATATGAAAAAATTACTAGCTTTGTTTTTATCATTTTTAATTGCCTTACCTTCTTTTGTATTTGCTGATGGAGGAATTTGGCGTTATTATCAGGATAGATGGGAACCTTTATCTGAAAGCGAGCAAAAAGCTGCCATTAACTATCAAGACGGTTTAGAAAAAATGATAATAGATGTTAATTTTCAAGCACAAACAGCTGATAAAACAGTTTGGATATTTCCTGTGCCTTCCAAACCAGAAAAAGTTGTTATTGATATTTTAACAAATTTTCCACAACTTTATGGAAGAGACCCTGTCCAAGAAGCCAAAAATTCTCTTAGTTCACTCTTGTTCATGACAACTATTACACAAATATACCCAATTTTATTTTTGTTTTACTTTATTGGTTTTGCTCCTTTCTCAGCAACAACAATGGGCGGAGTGACTGTTCATGAGACCATACAAAAGGAAGGTATAACAACAGAGATAGTTACTGCTGAAACCAGTGACTCTCTTTACAATCATATTGCAGGTAAAGGTTTGAACATAGATAAAAGTGCCATAAGTATTTTTGACAATTATGTTGGGAAGAACTATAGCTTTGTTGTTTCATGGGTTTCAGGAAGTTTGACGTCTTCTCAATGTGATAGAATACAATATTGTTGCTATTCTCAACGCCTTGGTATTTATTTTTGGTCTAATAGCTGTTCTGGCTTTTCTTATGAAAGTTATGGAACTGTAAGTCAAGTAAGTCCATACAGTTGTGATTCTTCGACAAGTTGTCAACAACGTTGTACTGGTGGTGGTAGCGGAGTTTTTTACAAATGTGGAATTATTAAGGATAATTATTGCTGTTGCGCATATGATTTGAATTCCTGTACTTATTATAGTCCTTACTACCAAACCTATCCAAATTCTAAACAACTTGGAATTTTCATAACATTTCCAACAGATAAGATATACTATCCATTATTACCAACGAGCATCTACGGAAGCACAAAGATACCGATTACAATATATGTTCTTGACTATGTTGAACCAGAAACATACAAAGACATAAGCTCTTACGTAAAATCAAGTTATTACACAAGCAGCTACACTTCAACTTCAGGCTTAGAGAGTTTTTTTGGAAATATTGATACACAAAATTTAAAATATACGAAAATTGAGATACTTGATGCCCCATCGAAGTATTTTACAGATGACCTGTGGTTCAAGAAAGGTGCACCTATTTACATAGGGTTGTCGTCATTCATAGCTTATATGTTTTCCAGATATTCGTTTGCCACCGGCATATTATTCCTTTTGCTTATATCCGCACTTGTTGGCGCGATTGCAGGCTTATTGGTATTTAAAAATTGGAAGAAGTATGCATTAATTGGCTTAGCTAACATATTCAGTATAATAGCAGTTGCTATTGTAGTTTACTCTACAGAAACTAGAAAAATAGATGAAAATCTTAGAGAAAAATTGAAACAACAAGGCTTTTCAGTAACAGATACTAAAAAGCGTGCCTTCGTCATCGCTTACACCTTAATTTATGTAGGCACTTGTATTTTCCTTTATGCAATAATCAGCGCCATTTGATGAAAAATCATTTTCTTTTATAAACTCTGTTTTCTTAGTTGCTTTGTAAAAAAGATTATAACTAATACTTTAATATATTAATGTTATGGAAGCTATTAGAAAAATATTTGCTTGTCTCTTATTCTATGTTTTT
>CAZYZB010000003.1:22281-36847 GCA_964651405.1 uncultured archaeon | reverse complement strand
ATTCTTAGAATATGTAGGAGGTATTATATCAAGCGTTGTATTTAATATAAATTGCTTTCCATCATCACAGTTTGTCCTGTTCATATTCCCTGAAGTATCATTCGCATAGAAACACCAAGCTACTTTTATTCCAACAGTCGTGTTAAGAGTTGTAACGTTCCATGACGTGTTAGATGTTCCTGAGAATGCTATGTAAGATGAATTCCTCCACGTTCCACTATTGTTTGTGGAGAATATGTATCCTGCCAGTTGATAATCATCTGTCCAGTTTAGAGTGAAATTGGCAGGATATCCAGCAAATGTTGAGTTTGTAGTATTGCTATTAACAACCCATTGTGGAGGTGTATTATCAGTTGTTATATTAATCATTGCCAGATTAGTTCTTGCAGTTGCTGTGCATGTGCCAAACTCATAATAAGCCGATATTATAATGCCGAACTTAACAAGACCATCTGTGGAATTTCTTATATCTGATATGGTCGTGAATATTTTTGATATATTCGTTTCAGAAGTAAAAATGGAATCCCAAGAAGTCCAGGTAGAAGAGCTTACCTTATAATAATAGAGAAAGGCTCCCCCGCAAGAACCTCCACTATCATCATAATATCCTCTATGGAGAAGCCCAATGCTAACTGTATTTGGAAATGAAGAAGAAGAGGCATCAAATGTAAATCTGTAATATGAACAATTAGTATCATATGGCACTATTACAGATGTTCCTTGTACATATCTATTGTTATCTGAAACATTAGTTGAATTATAATTTAAATCAGAAAATTCTGTTCCTATTCTATTTAATATTGTGGCGCTACAATCTGTTGAATTTGTTTTATTATAGTATGCTTTATTATGGGTTGTATTTGGATACAGATTATAGGTTATTGCATCATAAGCATAAGCTACCTGATTACCAAAATTAAATTGTAATATAGCATAACCAGCTATCAGCATGTTATTAGTTATATATCCAATATCATCACAGCTATAATTTTTTATTAAAAGTTTCTTTATTTTTATTGAATCGTTTTCAGAAAGTTGGGAATAATTATAGTAGTTCTCATTCTCATCTATCAATTCTAAGCTATTCTTTAGAGAATTCTCACCACAAGAAATCTCTAAGAACCTCATCTCATCTTTTGTGTTCTCATTATCCTTTAAGAACTCTGTCCATTCTGCGTTAGTAGAATTAATGATCAAGTCTGCTTCTCCTGTTGTATTAAAGGCAACAGTCCAGTTCTCATTGTTTCTAACAACAGTGTAAGGATTTAATACTATAATGTCTACCTCAAAAGTCTGATTAGACGTGTGAGGTGTTATCCATTCTAACCTGTCAATCAACCCATTATTGTTAGTGTCAATAAACTTTAGATTAATAGAAAGATCATGAGTAACATCAATTTTTTTACTATCAATAAACCAGTAAAGCCTTATTGCCTTTTCTGGGAAATCTGCTAAATCCGTATAGGTTTTAATATTTCTATAGCTAAATTCTGAGCTTATTGTTATTAATTTCTTATATTTGTTTATAATTTCCTCATATATCTTTGGAGAGTCTGTAAAGTATTCTAATACATATTCTTTAGTCTCATCTATGCCTATTTCCTTATCTCCATATAATGAGATATTGAAAGCGTTTTTAGGAATAAAGCTTGAAAGGTCAAACAACATTTTTTGTTTGAATAGGTTTTTAACCTTGATTTTCTTTATCCATTTGACAGGTTTTCCTATTTCAGCCTCTCCTTGCTCTAATTCTTCAGATAAAACATTAATGTTCTTAGTTCCATTTACTTTCAATATAAAGCTAGCAGAATTACTCTCAAACCCAGAGGCATTAGCATAGCAATAAACTATCTTTTCTTCATTATTTTTTAGTTTATAATCATAAATCCAGTATTCATCACTCCAAATAGCAGTATAGTTATCATTATCAATCCTAAAAACAACAGTCGCTTTGCTGATCGATATATTATTACTTTTGTAATCGCAATAAAGACTCGTGCTTTTATCTTGTAAAACAGGATTAGGAATAGCCCAAGCAGAAATGCTTGTTGAATTCAACTCAGTAATATTTGTCTCATTATAAGTTTCGTTATAAGTAGCATTTCCTATTGCAACTTCTGATTGGGAAGGATTAAGATATTCACCACCATTAAAAATAGCTTTTATTATTCTGCTATCAAAAACAGGAAAGTCAACAAATCCTTCAGAATTAGTAAAATTAGAACCTAGGAGAGAATCGTTAAAGTAAAGGTCTATTTGCTGGTTTTCAAGCAAAGTTCCATTGTCTAAGATTAAGGTAGCCCTAACCAAGCTTTCTATGGTCTCTAGTCTTATAGAAGTGTTTGCCCAGACTTCTATTGGAAAGCTCTTTTCCTCAGTTTGGGTTATTCCTATGAATCTTCCTGTTGGAGTCGAATTGGTAACATTTAATGTTATATCTGCAGCAAGTGCTAAAGCAGCTCCTATAAGTATGATTAAAGGAATCAAAAGCTGGTTTTGTCCTTTTACATTACTCTTCATAATTAACCACAATTTTTACATCTTTTAGACCAAGACTTGCTGAGATGTCAGTTTTAAGGCTAACTTCGCTAACGCAAGCATTGCTTGGTTCCAAATCTCCGCAGTTTTCTACTAGATTACCAGAAGCTATTTCAAATCCCTCAGGTAGCTGCCAGTTAATAACAACGTTTTTAGCAATCGAAGAACCGATGTTATTTACAATTGCTTTTACTGTTATAAGCTCTCCTCTTGTTATTTTTTGTGGATATTCTAGGTTTATATCAAACTTAGAACCTTCTGTTGGAGTTTCATTTTCAACTACAGAAGTCTCATTTGTGTCATTAGTTGAACTGTCGACAGTATCGACAGTTCCGACACTTGCATTCAAATCATTTAATAGAGGAATATCAGTTTCATTACCAGCATTTTCTAAGTTTTCATCAACAATTTCACTATCATTTAGACTTGTACTAGTAAATGTACTAAAAATTTCATTGCTTTCAGTAGAAGAATTACTATTTTCAGTTCCATTGTTTGTAATGTTAGCTATTTCATAACCAGTTATACTTTGTTCGTTTTGGGCTTTTACAATTGCGATTTGCTTTATAATTATTAATGAAAATATAATGGTTACTAACAAAATCGTTATCCCTGATATTTTTCCTAATACTGATCTCATTTAACCATCTTTTTTAGATAACAAAGTTTAGCAGGTCCAATTTTCTTTTGATAGATCATGTCTTCTGCAATCAAACCATAAACATATTTTGAAATAGTAACTCGGTTCATTCCAATAAGATTAGATATATTAAGGAGTGTCAGACCTTCAGGATGTTTTATAAGGACATTTATAATCCTTTCTCTAACATTATTTTCTATCATTTTTCTCAACCTTTAGATAGCATAATTTTGCTGTTCCAACCTCTCTTTGATAGATTACATCTTCTCCAACCAACTGATAGATGTATTTAGTTATGGTATGTCTATGAGAGCCAAGAATTCTTGCAATTTCTGTAGTAGCCAATCCTTCAGGGTGTTTTATAAGTATCTTTATAATCCTATCTCTAAAATTATTCTGGACTAGGATGGGTATACACCTATGATTAACAATTATGCTAATCATAGAACTATCCTATTTATAAAGATTTTGGTGAAATAAAATACAAATCCAATAGATTTTTAAGGAATAAATAGTAAAAGTTGTTTATGCCGTCTAAAACAGAGCTTAGGGATCTTTTAATTTCAGTAATAGCCTTAGCCTTGGCTTTTAGTGGGTTTAACTTATCAACCTTTCCATCATTCTTACTTATAATAGTTCTTGTTTTCGTCTTCCATGAATTAGCGCATAAATACACAGCCCAAAAATATGGTTGCTTTGCAGAGTATAGGATGTGGCCTTTAGGGATTGCTTTAGCTTTGGTATCTTCCTTTACAGGAATAGTTTTTGCAGCGCCTGGCGCAACCTATATTTCTCCATACACTAAGAAGAAGTTCGCATTCTCAGTTACTCATTTGACAAAGAAGGAATACGGCAAGATAAGCTTGGCTGGACCCTTAACTAACATATCTGTGGGCACGATGTCCTTTCTATTGTCTTTCCTTTATCCTTTAGAGCTGTTCTTCAATATATCTCAAATCTCATTTTTCCTAGCATTCTTCAATCTTTTGCCAATGTTTCCTTTGGATGGTTCGAAGATTATTGCTTGGAACATGAAACTATGGATAGCTGTGGTTGCGATTTCTCTAATAGGTCTTATTTCTCAAAGTGTCTTTTAAGTCATTTTGACTTTATAGAAGAACTCTAAAAAATAGTCTTATAACGATGCGGGTTCTAGCAAGTAGTAGAATGAGAAAGCCTAGCCAATGATGCCTTCATTTCTCTAAGCCTAGTTTAGATATTAGGCCTAATGCAACTATAAACCCTGCTATTCCAAAACCAATAATTAAATTAACAAACAAAGTTCCTATAGGAGAGGAAAACATATCCCCAAACCCTGGAATTAAAAGAAATGCTGTTAGTATTATGACTAAGGCTGAGATTGCTATTAAAAATGAATTCTCTTCCTTAATTTGGATGTTTTGGATAGCAACTATGGCACCGCAAATTCCTAATATCAGCCAAATTATTCCTCTGTTTATTGGTACTGCTGCTCCGATTATAGCAAATATCACTATTCCTACAAAGAATATAGTTGCCAAGTCAAATCTATTCTTTTTCATAGAAATATATTGTTATTTTTCATTTAAAAGTTTGAATAAAAACTAGATACCAGATTAAGAAACCAAGTAAAAACCCTATAAACATGCTTACAAAAAACATTGTAAATTGCTTATTGTTCATAATAAAATAAGGCATTCTATTTAAATAACTTTTACTAAATTCTTTTCATGGCTGTTGAAGATATAATAATAGGAAGAGACCAGGAAGACCTAGAAAAGTACGGTAAGAAAGGCTGCATATTTTTAGGAAAACATATTGTTGGAAAAGGATATGACTATCATTTAACTAATCCAATAGTAATGGACGTTCTAAGGCCTCACGTTATTTTGATCGTTGGAAAAAGGGGCTCGGGGAAGTGTATAGAAGAAAATACACTTATCACTTTAGAAGACGGTTCAGTAATTCCAATAAAAGACCTTGAAAACAATAGGAATAAGATATTTGGACTGGATAAAAAATTAAAAATAAGAGAAGCAGATAAAGAGGATTTTTTTGTCAGAGAAGTAAATAACATTATTTATTTAAAACTAAGAAGTGGGAGGGAAATAAAACTAACCCCTGAACATCCGCTATTAACCATTAAAGGATGGAAACAAATTAACGAATTGTCAATAGGAAGCAGAATAGCCGTTCCTAGAAAAATAGAAGCATTTGGATGCAAGAGTATAGAAGAATATAAAATAAAGTTACTTGCATACCTTCTTTCTGAAGGCCATTTGGACAACGGTTTTGTATTATTCAGTAATAAGAATAATGAAATACTCACTGAATTCTCGGATTCTGTAAGACAGTTTGACTCGAATCTAAAAATAAAAAAACACAGTAAAGATGGTTGCTACAGAGTTTCTAAATCTAAAAGAGAGATAGACAAATCCAAAATGAAACTGTTTATTAGAGAAGATGGAAAATTTAGTAAAGGTACTTATGCTCCTCAAAAAAAGAGTTCTATCCGCGAATGGCTTGAAGATATAAAAATCTATAGAAAGTTATCAAGAGAAAAATTTATACCTGACATAATATTCCAGTTACCAAAATATCAATTATCTCTTTTCCTTAACAGAATGTTTAGTTGCGATGGGAGTATATACAAACCAACAGAAGATAGCAAATACTGGGAAATCTCTTATAGTTCTTCGTCAGAAAAACTAATCCGTCAAGTTCAACATCTTCTACTAAGATTTGGTATCTTATCTAAGATTAGAAGTAAGAAAACAAAACTTAATGATAAAATATTTCATTCTTTTGAGATTGTAATTGGTGGTGAAAGCGTTATAAATTTCATAGAAGAGATAGGATTCTTCGGAGAAAAAAGAAGAAAACAAGAAGCATGCTTGGAGGAAATGAAAAGTATAAAAAGAAATCCAAATGTGGACACTATACCAAAAGAAATGTGGGATATATATAGACCCCAGAATTGGGCAGAAGCCGGTAGAACTTTTAATTATAAAACACCAAAAGCGCTTAGAAGTAGCATTAATTATGGACCTTCTAGGCAAAAGTTGCTCCAAATCGCTGAAGAAGATAATAATGAGTTTATAGAATTATTGGCACAATCTGACATTTTTTGGGATGAAATAACTTCTATTGAGTCATTGGAAGGTAAATTTAAAGTATATGACATATCAGTTCCAGAAATCCATAATTTTGTAGCTAATGACATTATAGTTCATAATAGTTATACTGGCGGCATAATAGCAGAGGAAATCATGAAACTTCCTGATGATGTAAGACAAAATTTAGCTTGTTTGATGATAGATACCATGGGAATATTTTGGTCAATGAAAAATCCAAATGATCAGGACGTCTTGATGCTAGCTGAATGGGGATTAAAGCCGCAAGGATTTCCTATCAAGAATATAGTTCCAATAGGAATGACAGACTTTTATGATAAAGCAGGTCTAACATATGATGGAACATTTTCTATAAAACCTTCTGACCTTTCAGTGGGTGATTGGGCCTTGACATTTGAAATAAACCTTCTGGAACCTTTAGGAATTTTACTAGAGAGAATAATAAAAAAGCTGAAAGGAAGAGACTATACTATACATGATATTATAGAAGAGATTGAACTAGACAAAAAATCAGATGAAAAGGAAAAATTAGCTCTAGAGAATAGGTTTCTTGCAGCAGGCGGGTGGGATATTTTCTCTAGCCAATCTACACCAATAGAGGAATTTTTAAAACCGGGCGTAGCAGTTGTTTTGGATGTTTCTTTGCAAGAGTGGAACATTAGAAATTTAATGCTAGGAATATTGCTTAGACAAATTTACGAAGTAAGAATGGCTGCAAGAAGAGAGGAAGAACTAGCAGTAATGGGCGGCGAGGTCGTCAAGAAAATCCCAATAACATGGGTAATTGCAGACGAGATAGAGAACTTTATTCCTGCTAAAAAAGAGACAGCAGCAACACATGACATACTGACTTTGTTGAAACAAGGTAGGCAGCCTGGTATAAGCCTAGTCCTTATAACTCAAAGGCCTAATAAGATCCATGAGGATGCAATTGCTCAGGCTGATTTGGTTATAGCACATCGTCTCACTGCCAAACCAGATTTGGAGGCTTTGTCTGCAATAATGCAGACCTATCTTTTATTTGATATAAGAAAATCAATAGGCGAACTGCCAAAATCCAAAGGGTCTGCATTAATTCTAGATGATAATTCTGAAAGGCTCTTTACCATTCAGGTTCGTCCGCGTCAAAGTTGGCATGCAGGTGGTTCACCAGTTGCTTTGAAAGAAAAAACTGCTTAATTGTTTTCATATCCACCATTTTCTTATAAACTTTTTAAGAATTCTGGTAATTCTTTCTGATTTGTATGCAATTATAACTAAAACTAAAATTCCTCCTAATATATATTTTATGTAAAAAAATGGAAATTCAATAGGTCCAATTTTCATCCAAGGAGTTAGCCATATTGCATAATAGCTGTTGAATTTTTGAAATCCATAATAAGGGTTTATCACAAACCAGAAAAAGTCTTCCAAAGCAATGCCTATAAGATACCCGCCCAGCAATGTTCCAAACAATTTAACTTCAGGCTTGATGATTAATGGCAACAACAGAAATAATGGTATTGTTATAAAGAAGATGTAAAAATCTGCATTAAATCCGTAAAGTTCTTTCTGTCCGAAGATTCCTCCTATAGGGCCTTCCATCGCAGCAGCCCAAAATGAAATCGAAATAAAAGCTAAAATTTCTATGAAAAAAATTAATGCATAATTTGTTTTCATATTATCACTCTAAAATATAATATAAGATTATTATAATAAATGCAAATACAATGGCAACCTGAATGTCTATTACGTTCGTTAAAACGTGCTGGAAACTCATATACCACGTCCAGTCGCTTCTTCCCCAATTCCATGCCATGTTGTCTGCTGCACCAAATAGGATGAAAAGTATAAACAACGTGGAAAAAAGTAAAATCCCCCTAAAAATCTTTATTGAACTGGTTAGTCCACCTATGCTTCCAAAAACTAAGCCTACTGATAGCAAATAAATAAAAATCGAGAACTGTGGTAGTGATAATGAGAAATTCCCAACAATAGGAGTGAACCATTCGCTGACATAGATTTTTAGAGGTATTCCTCCTACATTAGAAAAATAGTTTGGTAGATAGCTGACAGTGATGCCACTTAAAATACCGCCCACAAGGCCTGCTATGGCGCCATTTCTCAAACCATCAAAAGATTTTTTACCATAGCCAACATAAATCCCAGCAGCAAAGGCTGCTATTATAGTTGAGTAAGTTGCCAAAGGTTGTACAAAAAATCCTATTAGTATTGACCAAACAGCAAATATGATAGCTCCGTACAAAACTTTCATGATATCACTAATATATTTTTAAACAATACGCCAGCACTGTTACGAAAAGTGCGAACGCAAACGCCATATATATGTCTATCCAGTGAGTTAAAACAACAGACATGCTCCATTTAACATCGGCCCTGCCCCACCACCATGCGACATTGTCCAAAGCAGCATAAAAAATAAATAAAGTGAACAAAGTTAAAAAAAGGAAGATCTTTCTGAGCTTTGCTATTGAACCAAACAAGCCTCCTATTGAACCAAAAAAAAGGCCTATCAATGAAAGGGTTGGAATTGCAAAATAAGCGTAATAGCTTTTAAATGGTTCTAAAAGAGGAGTGAGCCAACCTGCTGTTGGAACATCCAAAGGTATTCCGTATAGGCTCGTTGTATAGACTGTCACAAAACTATAAACTATGCCGCCGATTAAACCAGCCAAAGCACCGCTTAATATAGCGTTTGAGACACTATTTTTTCTGCCTACATATATCCCTGCGACTACTGCTGCTATAACAGATGCCCAAATTGCCAAAGGCGGTACTAAATAGCCTATCAAAACAGACCAAATAGCATAAATTAAAGAGGCAAAAATGATTTTCTTAAACTTCATACTAATCATTTAAAAATTGTAGAATAAATAATATGCAGATAGTGAACCTATGGAAGAAGAGTATGTTTCTCATCCGCTGATAAAGGATAAGACCGTTCAGTCCAGAGAATATCAAAATAATATAGTAGACACTGCTTCAAAAAAAAACTGCTTGGTAGTAGTCTCAACTGGACTTGGAAAGACTTTGATATCGATATTAGTAGCAGCAAATCGTTTGCAGCAATTTCCAGACAGCAAAATAATGATACTTAGTCCTACACGTCCTTTATGCGCACAAATCCAAAAGGCTTTTGAAGAATCGATCGACATTGAACCAGAAAAGATTGTTCTAATAACTGGAAAAATAAGGCCTGAGGACAGAGAATACCTTTACAGAAAGAGCAAGGTAATTGTTTCAACACCCCAATGCATTGGTAACGACCTAAAGTATAATAGGATTAATTTGAATGACTTTTCACTCATAACCTTCGATGAGGCCCAACACTCGATCGGTAACTATTCTTACACTCTTGTAGCTAAAAAGTACAAGGAGCAATGTCAGAATCCACTCATACTCGGCTTGACAGCATCTCCTGGTGGGACCGAGGAAAAAATAAAGGAAATTTGCAAGAATCTTTTCATAGAAGCAGTCGAGATAAGGACTGAGGAAGATGAGGACGTTAAGCCTTATGTGAAGGAGATAAAAACAGAATATGTGAGAGTTGACTTGTCTGATAATTTAAAAAACGCTCAGGAACTTTTAAAAGGCGCCCTAAAAAGAAGACTGGGCAAGATGAGAGAATACAGCCTTAATATAAATTCAAAAAAAGAATTGTTGCAAGCACAAAAAAAAATTAGCAGGCAAATCGCAACTGAGAGGAAACCCTTCTTGTTTTACGTAATATCACTGATAGTTGAAACTGTAAAGATATGGCACGTCCTAGAATTGTTAGAGACGCAAAGCGTCAAAGCCACTAGGATTTACTTAGAAAAAATTAAGGAAAAGAAAACCAAGTCAGACAAAGGACTTTTGAATGATGTTGAATTTTTAAAGGCCTTGAAAATAATAGAAACCTCTGAAGAGCATCCGAAGGTGGAGAAGCTAAAGGATGTTATTAAGAAAGAAATAGAAATAAACAAGAACGTAGCATTAATAATTTTCTCTCATTATAGGGACAACATTTTTAATTTACATAATCTATTAGAGGAGGTTTGTAGGCCAGTCGTTCTAATTGGTCAAGGTGGAGAAAAAGGACTTTCACAAAAGGAACAAATCGACGTTATCAAGGATTTTAATGCAGGTTATTTTAACTGCTTGATCACCAGTCCTATAGGCGAGGAAGGTCTTCATATTCCATCAGCTGACACTGCAATATTCTATGATTCAGTTCCATCTGAGATAAGGACAATTCAAAGAAGAGGAAGAGTTGGAAGAACTAAAGTAGGAAAAATCATATTCCTAATAACGAAGAACACGAGGGACGAAAGCTATTATTGGTCTGCCTATAGAAAGGAGAAGAGAATGAAAGAAGTTCTTAGAAATATGCAGCATAAAACTCAGCATATTTTAAGTGATTTTTAGTCAAGCGTAAGTAACGCTTAAAACAACATTATCCACGTCTGTTTCAGAATCTCCAGTTCCTGGTGTAATCAGAACATATGCAGTGTTGCTAATTATTTTTGGTTCTATGTAAGCGGTTTTTCTTTCTTTTGTTCTTCCGCAATAGAAATAAGACGGGAGTGGATCCCACGCATTAAACTCTGTTAGTGAGGCTATATCCAAATAAGACCTGCATGCCATGTTAATTTCTGCTGTTGCATTAACAATTTTTTTAATCTCAATGTTGCTCAAATCAAATTTTACTTCAACTGCTGGTATTTTATTTAGTGTAATGCTATTGCCTCCTATTGTATAGTAGCTTGAGTCTTTTTCTAAGAGCTTATCAGTACAATTAACGGGCATTTCAATCCAACTATTTTTTGAATATTGAGGTCTTTCCTTAATTCCACATAATGCTGAAACAGGTTTTAGTATAGTTGACAAATAACTAACAGTTAAAGAATAAGATACATTGTCTGTTTTTACTCCATCTGTACCACTAATTAATATATCATACGTTCCGATTGGTGTGTCTGGTGTAGTTGAAATTGTTAAAGCAGAACTACAATTATAATCACATGAGGCCTGATTAAAGCTCACAGATGCTGCAGCTGGTAGGTATGATGCTGAAAGATTTATTGTTGCATTTATATTGCCTGTTAGAGCTATTGCAACATATGTTGTTACACTCTTTCCTGGAACTATTGTGCTGTGCGCTGAAGAAAGTGATAATGAGAATTGGACTGTTTGAGTTGGTTTGTTTGCAATTACAAAAAAGTAAGTTAATAATGCTATAAGGATTATTATAGGAACTATAGCGCCAACCTTAATAATGTTATTCATAAAAATTATTACTATTAGCCAAATAAATAACTTTATTCTTAAGATAAGAAAGTTGCTCAGTTTAAGTTTCAGATATCTTTGAGAACCGCCGAAGCGGTGCGCTGAGTTCCAGTCCGAAGACTTGAATCTATTATCTGTAACATCCTCCTGAGCAACAATAATTAATTTATATTTTATGTATTTAAATTATAACTGATGAGTAAAGTTCTAATTTTCGTGGATAATAGAGAATCTTCTATATTGGATTATTTCAAACAATATGATTGTATTATTCAAAAGAAAATGCTTCTTTATGGCGATTTTATCTGCTCAGATAGAGTTTGCATAGAAAAGAAGGTAACCAAAGATTTTATTCAAAGCATCACTGACAAAAGGCTTTTTACTCAGTTGAAAGCTATGAAAGATAATTTTGAGAAGCCAATCTTGATTATAGAGGGAGAGGAATCTTTATACGGCTATTTACAGCCAAACATTATCCGTGGAGCCTTAGCTGCAATAACAGTCGACTTATCTATTCCAATAATATGGACGAGGGACTTAGCTGATACTGCTGGTTTAGTCTACTGGATTGCGAAGAGAGAGCAGATAGACGAGAAGCGAGAAGTCTCGTTAAGGAACAAAAAAGTTCCTGAAACAGTAAAGGAAAGACAAGAGTATTTAATTTCTAGTCTACCAGATATTTCTTCAGTAAGGGCAAAGGATTTACTAAAGCATTTTAAAACCCCACAAAAAATATTTAATGCTGACGAGAAAGAACTGAAGGAAGTAAGAGGCGTAGGAGAAAAAATTGCCAAAAAGACAAAAGAAGTTTTAGAAAAGGAATATGAATGAAGCCGATTATAGTTGGTGTTGATATAGGAATCACGACAGGTCTAGCTATATATGACTTGAACAGAAACCTACTTCATATAGGAAGCAAAAGGAATGTTTCAATCGAAAACGTTATCAAAGAAATAAGCGTTTTCGGCAAACCTTTGATAATTGCTACAGACAAGAAAAGAATACCACAACCTATTAGCAAGATAGCAGCTTCTTTTAGCTGCAGAACATTTAATCCTGACCATGACTTAACAGTAGAAGAAAAAGACGGGATTATTAGAATTCCTATAAAAGACGTACATGAAAAAGATGCCTTAGCAGCTGCTACTTATGCATACAAGAATTTTGCGCCTCAGTTCAACAATATTGATAGAAACCTTGATTCTTTGGGCCTAAGCCAATATAAGGACAGAGTCAAGGAATTGATAATAAACAAAGAAGCAAAGAACATTGCCGAAGCAATTGAGAAAATAAAGCCCAAGGAAGAGCATGTTGAGAAAGCACCACAGATTGTGAAGGAGGTTTACTTGAATTGGAGAGAAAAAGCAAAAGACTTGGAAAGAAAATTAAAAGAAGAAGAAAGAAGACATGAAATAATGAAGTCTTATTCTGAAAAACTTGAAGACAAGTTAAGAGATTTGGAGAGACAAAAGCAACAATATGTTGAAGAGGAAATGAAGAAAAATGAAGAGACTAGAAAAAACGTCATAAAGGAGAAGGAAATAAAGACAAGAGATATTCTTATTAAGCAGCTTCAATTCGAGCTTGCTAAACAAAGGAACTTTAAGAATGTTTTTGAAGAACAAATAAAAATACAGGAGGAGATCAAAGACATAGAAAATGAGAATCTGATACCAGTTATAATAATTCCTAATTTTTCAAAGGAAGTTATCTTAAATGTGAACAGGAGATTTAAAATTGAAAATAAGATAGTTTGGATTAAGAGCTTTACTTTCTCAAGGAAAGCTTCTTTAGTTCTAACGTCTCTAAAACCTAAGGTTGTTATCGGTGAGTTAGACAAAGAAATTAAGGAAATGTTAGTGAAAAGAAGTATAATAGTAATTGATAGCATTGTTCCTGAAGAAAGAAAATATTATGCTGCTGTTTCTCCTGAAAATATAGAAAATGAAATCAACAATGTCGAGAGAAAGAATTTCTTAGGCTGGTTGGAAGAATATAGGAAAAGAACTATTTAGCTTCTTGATTTTCCTCGTTATGATGCTTCTTCTTTTTAATTCTTCTTGATAAGAACTCCCATCTTTTTTTAAAGAAACCAAATTTTAAAGTTGGAGCTGTCGGTATCAATGACTTTACTTTTTCTATTCTAGAAGATTCTTTTAATTTATTTTTCCCTTCTTCTTTTATTGCTTTAACCATTTGAGATATCTTTTGCTTTACCGTGTCATATCCGTCCTCTATCTCAAATGCAGTGCCAATCTGAATTCCATCAGCTCCTGCTTTTATTATATCTCTTGCTTGTTTAGGGGTTCTGCATCCTCCTGCATAAAAATAAGGAACCGTTAGCTGGGCCTTAATAGCAGAAATCATACTAGTTGATGCAGGTGACTCAGCACCAGAACCACAGTCTGTTACAATAAGTCTTGCTCCTATATATTCTCCTGCTAAAGCAGTTGCTGCTGCTAAATCAGGCCTGTTTCTAGGAATAAGATTTGCATTAGATATCCATCCAACTGCTCTTCCAGGTTCAAGAACTATGTAAGCAGTAGGTATTGGTTCTAATCCAAGTCTTTTAACAATAGGTGCTCCTTGTATTTGAGCAGTCGAAAGCCAGTAAACATCCCTCGAGTTTAGCAAATACATGAAATAAATAGCATCAGCATAATGAGTAGCAGTACCTACGCTGCCAGGAAATAGAACTATTGGTATGTCCACGTTTTCCCTAATAAGCTTAGTTGTCCTGTCAAGTATCATTCCCTGTGCTCCAATTGAGCCTCCGACAAGAATTATATCTGCTCCAGCCTCATAAGCAGCTTTTGCCACATTAGCTCCTTTTTCAAAAGGCTGTTTATCTGGGTCAATTAATGTCAGCAATAGCGCGCCGTCATCTTCAAGCTTATTGTGAATATACCTTTCCACTCTGCCAATTTTCATATAAATTAATCTTAACGCTATTTATTTAAGCTTATTTAAGGCAAAGTAATTTATTTAAACCCAACTTATAATATAT
>CAZYZB010000003.1:0-22181 GCA_964651405.1 uncultured archaeon | reverse complement strand
GCGCTTCAGAAGAAATAAAGAAGATAATCGAAGGAGCTAAAATGCCTGATAAAATAAGAAATGAAATAATAGATAATTATAAGAAACTTTACGGTGCACCTGCCTTAAACTTAGATTTTGTAAAGCCTATGGACATGCCGTTTGTCGCAGTAAGAAGCTCTGGAATAATGGAGGATATAGAGAAGGCGTCGTCTGCTGGTCAATATGAGACTTTCCTCAATGTAAAAGGCGAGGAAAACTTGATAAGAGCAGTCCTAAAATGTTGGGCTTCGCTTTACACTGCAAGAGTAATATACTATAGAAATAAAAACAAGCAGCCGCAAGACACGGCTCTTGGAGTAGTTATCCAGAGAATGGTTAATTCTGAAGGCAGTGGAGTAGCTTTTACTATTGACCCAACGAATCCTGTTCAAGGTTCTAACCATATCATGATTGAAGCTTGCTGGGGTTTGGGAGAGTCTTTGGTTCAAGGAAAAGTCGAGCCAGACAGATACATAATTGATAAAACTACAGGTGATATTTTAGAAAAAATAATTGGGAATAAGAAAACAGAAATGGTAAGAGACCCTATGTACGGAATAACAGTAGAAAGAAATGTTCTAAAAGATAAAACAAATGCTCAAGTCTTGAGTGACTATGAGATTGTTGCACTAGCAGCTTACTGTAAAAAGATAGAGCAATATTATAATTTTCCTGAAGATATCGAATGGGCAACTGAGAGAGGAAGAATCTACATTATTCAATCAAGAGCTGTTACAACACTAGAAGAGATAAAGACAGAAGCAGTGAAAGGAACTCCTATTGTAGAAGGTTATGGAGCATCGCCAGGAGTTGCCAGCGGTACTGTAAAAATTATTAAAGACCTGAGTGAAATAGGAAAAGTCCAGAAAGGTGACATTCTTGTGACAAGAATGACGTCTCCTGATTATGTTCCTGCTATGGAAAAGTCTGCTGCTATTGTTACAGACGAAGGTGGAATTACTTGCCACGCTGCTATCGTGAGCCGTGAATTAGGAGTTCCATGCATAATTGCAACAAAAACAGCAACCCAAGTCTTAAAAGACAACATGAAGATTACAGTTGATGCAACTCACGGCAAAGTTTATCTTGGTGAAATTCAAATAAAAGAAGAAAAGAAAGAAGAATCTCAAATGAAAACAAAAGTTCAAATTAAGGTTAATCTGGCTTTTCCAGAGTCTGCAGAAAAAGCAGCACCTCATGCAGACGGCGTTGGTCTGTTAAGATTAGAACACATGCTAACAAGAACTGGGATGCATCCCATTGAATACATAAGACAAGGCAGAGGAGAAGAGCTAACGCAGATTATTTATGAAGGCGTTGGGAAAGTTGCAAAGACATTTTATCCAAAGCATGTATGGGTTAGATCCTTGGACGCTAGAACAGATGAATTTAGAAATATGAAAGGTGGAGAAAATGAGCCGAGAGAAGATAATCCTATGCTCGGGTGGCATGGCATAAGAAGAAGCTTGGATGAACCTGAAATCTTAAAAGCAGAATTAAGAGCTCTGAAGAAATTGCGCGAAGGTGGTCTAGATAATGTAATCTGGGAATTACCCTTTATAATTAATGTTTCTGAATTAAGAAAAGCAAAGGAAATTGCTAAAGAAATGGGTGCACCAAACAACTTTGGCATAATGGTAGAGGTTCCTGCATGCGCATTAACAATAGAGGAATTCTGTAAAGAAGGAATTGCCTTTGCTTCATTTGGTTCGAATGACTTGACACAAACAACCTTGGGAATTGACAGGAATAATGAAAGACTGATAAGCATTTTTGATGAAATGCATCCATCAATGCAATTCTTGTTTAAGCATGTAATTGATGTTTGCAAGAAATACAAAGTTGAATCTTCTATTTGCGGAGAACTACCAAGCAATAGAGAGGATGCTGTTAAGTTTCTAGTAAAAGCTGGTATAGACTCATTATCTGTCAACCTAGACGCTATAGAGAAGGTTAGAGAGCAAGCTTCTGAAGTAGAAAACAGTTAAGTTAAATTTTTAAACATCAAAAACTCTATTTATTTAGTACTTAGAACTGGATGTTAATCTTGTTCTGGTGATTTTAATGAAATTTAGTGAAATGAAGATAAGTGATGGCATATCTAAAGCCTTAGAAGAAATGAAACTGCAAGAGGCTTTTCCAATACAAGAAACAACGATCCCACCAATAATGGAAGGAAAGGATGTAATAGGAAAAGCAGAATCAGGCTCTGGCAAGACTCTGGCTTTTGCAATTCCAATAGTAGAAAAAGTAACTTATCCAAAGAACATACAAGCTTTGGTTCTTACGCCAACCAGAGAATTGGCTGAGCAAGTTTGCAAGGAAATACAAAAGATATCAAAGTATATGAAAACGAGAGCTATTGCAGTCTATGGTGGCAAGTCAATAGAAATGCAAGCTAGGGCGTTCGGTCAAGTAAACGTAGTGGTTGCAACTCCCGGCAGACTAATGGACCATATTAGAAGAAATAATATTGATCTGAGGCATGTAAACACTTTGGTTTTGGACGAAGCTGACAGAATGCTTGATATGGGTTTCATCGACGACATAAAATTTATTTTACGATACATACCAAGAGAGAGACAGACCCTTTTATTTTCTGCAACATTCTCAGACGATATAAGAAGAATAATCAGCAATTACATGAAAGATCCTATTCTTATCGAACTAAACAAGGAAAAGCCTTCTGTAAAAACAGTAAAGCAACTAGCATACATAGTAAAGGAAAATGAAAAACTACAATGCTTAGATTATATATTGAATCATGAAAAACCTCAACTAGCATTGATATTCTGTTCGATGAAAATAAAGTCCGACAGGCTTCATAGAGAATTAAGCAGATTCTACAATATAGGAGTCATTCACGGCGACTTAAACCAAAACCAGAGGGAAAGGGTATTGGCAGATTTCAAAAACAGGAGAATAATATATTTGATTGCCACTGATGTTGCTGCAAGAGGAATAGATGTAAAAGATATTTCTCATGTCATAAACTATGACATGCCTAATGACATCGAAACTTACCTTCATAGGATAGGTAGAACTGCAAGAGCTGGAGCTTCAGGAAAATCAATAACCTTTGTAACTCCAGAAGAGATACCTGACTTGTTAAGAATTGAAAATTTTGTGAAAGTGAAAATAGAAAAGCAAAAGTTTTCTAACGGTGAAGTTCTTGCAATTAGTTCAGATGAGATTTCAGCTAGAAGTGTAATAATTCCAAAATGGAACAGACGAGAAAGATTTGGCAGTGGCTTCAGAGGCAGAAGAGGCTTTGGAAGAAGCGGTGGATTTAATAGAGGATTCTCTCATAGAAAGTTCAAACGCAAAAGATATAGGTAAAAATTACCATCTTGACTTTCCAGAATTTCTTAAAGCTTGATTTATTTCTTCTTTCATTTTTACAGCTTCTTCACGAGAAGCCTTGTAAAATCCCTCTTCTCCATATTTCTCAAAATGTGACGGTTTTTGATAAGCAGCTATTATCCCTCGTGATGAATTTACAATAGCTCCCCTCCCATCCTTATTAACAAAATTAGGAATGTCTTCTGATTTACCTCCTTGAGCACCATGACCTGGCACTAGAAATACATTAGAAGTCATTATTTTTCTTAATGTTTGAGCATCAATAGCATAAGTTGCTCCTACAACAGCTCCTACTGACTTGTAACTTTCTTCACCTTCTGTTCCTTTGCCCCACTCATTAATTAAATATGCCATTCCTTCTGAAAGTTTTATTCCGGATGATAGAGTTTCATCTTGAAGTTCTCCTGCAGAAGGGTTAGACGTTTTATCCAAAACAAATATACCTTTTCCATAATTTTTACAATCTTTAACAAATTCTAATATACAATCAGAACCAAGATAACCATTAACAGTAAGAGCATCTAAGTCAAATGAAGGAATTTCTATTTCTTTTTCATTCTTCCTTCTTAATAGTTTAACTCTACCCAAATGTCCCTCAGAATACTTTCTAGCAGTATTACCTACATCATTTCTCTTTCCATCTTCTATAACTAAAAGACCTTTTTGTTTAGCATACTTTATTGTCTCATCAAAAGCAATAATGCCTGGCGCTTTGTATATCTCATAAAATGCTATCTGAGGTTTGATTGCAGGAACTATATCAGCAACAGAATCAATAATTCTTTTATTAAATTCCAAAAAAGCAACACCAACAGCTTCAAAGTTATTACCTTTTTCATCTAGAGATTTATCTTGAATATGCTGAGGGATAAATTCCACATCAGGATCTAAACCAACTATGCTAAGGTTTTCTTTTTTATCTATAGCTCTTAGAAGTCTGTCTGCAAAGTTCATGATTTCTATACGTAACACATTACGAATTAAATTTATTTGGTGATAAACACCACCATTTAAATTTTTATCTAGTTAATCATTAATATGATTCAAGATTTCTTACGGGAAATAGGTCTTTCTAAGAACGAAGCAAAAATATATCAGATGCTGCTAGAACATGGACCTTCTTTAGTAGGCGAAATAAGCCTAAAAACAAAAATTCACAGAAGAAATGTCTATGATTCAATTGAGAAACTAAAGGAAAAAGGATTTGCTTCTTGGACCATTAAAAACAACAGAAAATACTTTGAGGCAGTTGATCCAAAAAGAATAATAGATATTTTTGAAGAAAAAAAGGAAAAAGTAAAATCCATAATACCTCAACTGACAAAAAGGCAGAAAGAAATACAAAATGTCAGAGTTTATACTGGAGTTGAAGGAAGAAAAGTAATTTTTGAAGACAAATTAAAAGATAATGATGAGCAGTTAGTTTTGGGCGCCCATCAACCATCAAAAAGAATTTCTAGGTATGTAAAGTTATATCATAAGAAAAGAATCGCTAAACACATCCATCTTAAAATGCTTTATCCATCAGATGAGTTAGAAGCTGCAAAGTACTTTGCAAAGCTAAAATACATTAAAGTAAGAATACTTCCAAAATTACTGAGTAAAACACCTATAGCAATAAACATTTATGGAGATAAGGTTGCGTTCTTGATGGATGATGTAGAAAAGCAATCAAATCTAACTATATTAATTGAAGATAAAAATCTAAGTGAGGATTTTAGAAAATATTTTTATGCTATTTGGGATATATCTAAGAAAATGTAGGGTCTCGTACGCCTGCTCTATCTTTTCTGAATTTGCCAAAGTCAGGTACGGCTTTTGCTTGAGTATAAGTGAATATCGGGCCATCAGCACAATCCCTATAAGGACCGAAAGCACATACGCCACACAAACCGATGGCACATTTCATGTATCTCTCTATTGATATGAAAATATCATCATGATTCAAGTGCTCTCCTAAAATCTGAGCTGAAAAATATTCCATTTTTTCTGGACCGCAGACAACTGCTTTCCTGTTTTTCGAAAAAGTACTTAAGACATTTTCATAATTCTTTAATGCATCAGTAACTAAACCTTTCTCTCCTTTTGAGCCGTCTTCTGTTGCTATTATAATAGCTTTTCCATGTTTTCTAAATCTTTCTTCAAATAATATTTGATCAAATGACTTTGCTCCAATAAAACTTGTTATATTAGAGTTTTCAAGTCTTTCTGCAAGAAATGAAAGGGGCGCAGTTCCTGTACCTCCACCTACTAAATAAACTTCAGAAGAATTTAGTTTGCTCATTGGAAAGCCGTTTCCTTTCGGTTCACTCAACCAAACTTTATCTCCTTCCTTTAGGCCAAACAAAGTTGGCGTAAATGATGATTCAGAAATTTCACGTTTTTTAACAGTTATTCCTAAAGGACTTGCATAAGACAGAGAAAGTGGTTTTTCTACTTTAATTTGTGGTAGCCACGCCATCACAAATTGACCAGGAGTAGCTTCAACACCTTCATCAAACAAAAAAGTCTTAATGTCTCTACCTTCATCTATGACTTCTGTTATTTTAAATGGTTTACGCATGAGCAACCCCTTTTAATTCTTTTAAGCTTGATTTATTCTTTTTATCAAGAATTTTTTCTATATCTAGTCTCAAATCTTTGAGATAAGTTCCAATCTGCTCTGTGCTAAGAACTCTTCCATTTTGATAAAAGGCTGTCCCGAGACCGACTACGTCTGCTCCAGCCTCAACATACTGTATGACATCTTCTGCACGAGTTGCTCCACCGCCTCCGATTATAGGAATCTTAACACTTTCGTAGATTTTGTAAACAGCACCAACTCCTATTGGCAGTATTCCTCTACCAGAGACGCCACCATACTTGGCTGATAGAACTGGTCTTTCTGCGTAGATATCAATTACCATTCCACCCGGAACAGTATTTATTGCAGAAATAGCAGCCGCACCGGCATGTTCTGCAGCTTGTGCGACTTCTCCTATATCATAAACATGAGGTGTTAATTTAACTATAACTGGTTTTTTAACATTGTCTGTTAGTGCTTGTGTAAAACTTTCAACTCTCTTCGGGTCTCTACCTATTGTCACTCCAGTTTTTTCACCTTCTCTTATATTTGGACATGAATAATTTGCTTCAAGCCCATCACAATAATCTTCAACTCCTTTCGCAACTTCCACTATTTCTTCTTCAGTATCTCCAAAGACAGAACATATTAATTTTTTTCCATTACGAAGTGGATAAATTTCTTTTAACTCCTCTCTTAAATTTCTATAACCCGGATTGGGAAGGCCCATCGCATTAAGTAGAGTTTCGTTTGTAGCTTGAACAACAGTCGGTTCCATATTTCCTTTTCTGGGTTTTAGGCCAACACTTTTTATAAAAACTGCTCCAACATCGTATTCAGCCATTTTTTCTAGTATATGGGGTTGAGAGAATACTCCTGAAGATATAGATATAGCTGGATCAATTATCAAATTTCCTATTCTTGCTGACAAATCCATGAACTAAGTTGTAAATTAAATTTTAAATATAAAGAAATTGTAGTGCACTAAAATTACAATATCAAGTTTAAATCTTTTAACATCAATTTTTTAGTATGCAAAGTAGAAAGGGTTGGATAAGTTCTGTTCAAGATAAAATGTTTGCTCCTGTTGAATTATCGTACTGGAAAAAGGAATATATCAACTTCTTAGAAGGAAATGGAGTCTTTATAATAGGAGGCCGTTCTAAACTGAAAAGCGGAAGAATGTCCCCAGTGTTTTTAGATTATGGAAAGTTAAATGATGGATTAGGAACGTATCAAATAGGACATTTCTTTGCACAAGGCATACAGGAACATTTTCCAGAAGAAACTGCACCTATCAAAGCAATAGTTGCTCCATCATATAAAGGGAACGGATTATCACATGGAACTACTATAGCTCTTGCTTTAGAAAATAAAAGAAATGTTCATTGGATTAATGATAGGAAAGAAGAAAAAGCACATGGAGAAGGTACAGACGCTAGCAAAGCAGCTGCAGGCAAGAGAATATTTGTAGGCTATATTCCAACAGATGGAGATAATGTATTACTTCTTGATGATGTTCTTACAACAGGTAAAGCGAAGAACGAAGTAAAAGAAAAAGTAGATTCTATCGCAAAAGTTAATTATTTAGGTACACTATTAGGAGCTAATAGACAAGAATTAGATGAAGATGGGAATGTTGCTGTAGACGAATTCAGCAAATTAAATAAAATGCCTGTTCATTCTTTAGTAAATGTACTTTCTGAAGCAGTTCCATACTTGAGTATGCAAGGAAAAATTGATGAAGCAACTAAGAGAAGAATGGTTGGATACGAAAGAACATATGGGATTGAAGATGTAAAGAAACCTTGCAGGGACATAAGATTAATAGATAGAGACAAGGGAATAATACCGGCCTGCGATGCTCCTATTGAAGTATTCGAAGATGTGCTCAAAGCTACGTATGATATACCACAGGTTGTAGCTTATAAAATCCCTGCAATCTCAGGAAGAAAAGGTTGGGAATCTTGGACAACTCTTGCAAGAAAATATGCTCCTGATAAGATACTTATATATGATCATCAAAAAGCTGGTACTGATATTCCAGACACCGGCGATGAATTCATGAGAAATGTAAAAGAAGCTGGATTTGACGCAGCTATAATATTCCCGCTGTCGGGAGGCTTAACTCAGACAGAATGGATACGTGCTGCTTTTGAAAATGACTTGGAAGTTTTGGCTGGAGGAGAAATGACACATCCTGGTTTTAAAGTAAGCGAAGGCGGCTACATATCTGATGAAGTATTAACTAAAATGTATGTTCGTAGCGCTAAAGCTGGTGTAAATAATCTGGTTGTTCCAGGAAACAAAGTAGAAAATAGCAAAATCTATGTAGAAGCTGTAAGAAAAGCAGTTCCAGGAATTAAAGTTGCAGCTTATTCTCCAGGATTAATAACACAGCTTGGAGATATTGCTGAAGTAACTAAAAACTTTGACGTGTTTTATGGAATAGTTGGTAGAGGAATACTTGGCGATCCATTGACAGAAGGAAGATACAAGAATGTAGATGAAATGAGAGAAGCTACATTCCAACATGCAAGCAAATTGTAATAATTTCTAAAAGTTTATTAAAGTATAACTTTTAATTAAATAACGATATTATGCCGATAATTTCTGTTAAGAACTTGAAAAAATACTATAAGGATGTCAAGGCAGTTGATGATATTAGTTTTGATGTTAATGAAGGTGAAATCTTCGGTTTCTTGGGACCTAATGGCGCTGGAAAGACTACGACCATAAAGATGCTTGTGACTTTGTTAAAACCAACTGAAGGAACAGCAAAAGTAGTAGATGATGATATTAACAAGGATCCTGACAAAGTAAGAAGGAATATAGGCATTGTTTTCCAAGACCCTGCTTTAGACGACAGATTGACAGGAAAGGAAAACCTTGATTTTCATGCTAGAATGTATGGTATGAAAAAGGAGAAAAGAGAAGAAAGAGTGAAAGAAGTCTTAAAACTAGTCGACATAGAGGAAAAGGCAAACATTTTAGTTAAGAATTATTCAGGTGGAATGAAGAGGAGACTGGAAATTGCAAGAGGCTTGATGCACTATCCTAAAGTTTTATTTTTAGATGAGCCTACGTTAGGGCTAGACCCTCAAACTCGCAGATCCGTCTGGGATTATATTAAAAACTTGAATGAAAAGGAGAAGATAACAATATTTCTAACAACCCATTACATGGAAGAGGCGGACTATCTTTGCAATAGAGTCGCAATAATAGACCATGGGAAAGTTTTAGTTATTGACACGCCTTTGAAATTAAAAAGCCAGATTGGTAAGGATGTTATAACCATAGGCTGTTCTAATGGAGTAGTGTGTGCTGACTCCCTGAAAAAAGAAGAATGGGTTGAGAGCATAAAGGTACATGACTCTAGTGTAACTATAGGAACTAAGGAGATTGAGAAGAAACTGCCATTAATAATAAAAATGGCTGAAGAAAACAACATTGAAATTAATTCTATTGACATAAGAAAGCCTACATTAGAAGATGTATTTCTATACTATACTGGCAAAAAAATAAGAGAACAAGATGCTGGCAACTCTATTCCAGAGCAATTTAGAAGGAGATTTTCATGATGGGCCTGAATTATCAAGCAATATATGTAATATGGCTTAGACAGCTAAAGAGATTTTCTAGAGACAGAGGAAGGCTTATATCAAATTTCATTCAGCCATTAATGTTCCTTGCTGTATTAGGTTTTGGCTTAGGTGCAGCAACGCTTCCAGGATTGCCCTCTGGTGTAAGATTCATAGATGTCCTAGCACCTGGAATAATTGCTATGTCGATTTTATTTCCTTCTGTTTTCATTGGTTTGTCAATACTATGGGACAGGCAGTTCGGCTTCTTGCAAGAAGTTCTAGTCGCACCCGTCAGCAGATTATCAATAGTCATTGGCACGACTCTAGGAGGAGCTACTATTGCTCTGATACAAGGCTTCATTGTTTTGTTTATTTCATTACTTTTGGGAGTTAATTTTAATTTTTCTTTATTCTTGGTTCTAGCTCCTGTTTTCATGCTTTTGACATCCTTTGTGGCCATAGGAATCGGCTTAATCATAGCATCTAAAATGCAAAGCATAGAAGGCTTCCAGTTTATTGTCTCGTTGCTTATATTTCCACTTCTATTCTTAGCATCACCATTCTCAACTTTAGATGCATCGCCTACTTGGCTAAGAGTAATATCCTACGCGGATCCAATAACTTATGGGATAGATGGCATGAGAGCAACTTTAATCAATTATTCTCATTTTCCATTTTACATCAGTCTTGGCGTTTTAATTATTATATCCACAGTAATGATGATTTTAGGAAGTTATTTCTTCAGCAAGAGTGAAGCTTGAAAATTCATAAAATTATTATGGTTAATAAGTTTTTATATAATATAAGGAACGATTCATCGATGAGTATTGGCAGGGTATCGACGAGTATTGATTAAAGCTTAAATTATTTGGCTTCTAGGAAGTGCATATTACCAGAATCATTGTAGATTTTTAAACTTTTTATATCAGTCTTAACATTCATTCTTCTGCATAACGATTGGAAGTTTTTCTCTATGAATTGCATATAACTGAGAGACTCTTTATCAGACAGACCTTGCTGGAACTGATACAAAACTTTTTTTTGCAGTAACTCCTCCATCATATTCCTGATCTTCATGTAACTCAGGCCCTGCTCATTTACTTCTTTCAAAATATATTGTGGAGGCAAGGTCTCCCTCTTCTTTGATTCCTTGAATATGTTATCAGGAGATGAAACCTCCTTCACCTTACTTGTAACTTCGACTAGAAAATCAGAATACTCTTCCTTTATCTCATACATTCCGGATTGTGGATTGAAATATTTCTTGAATCTTAGTCTCCTCGTTTTTGAAGCATCGTGAATGGGATGCCTTTCAGGTGCCTTGCTGCTAGGCACAACAACAGGTGTAGATCCTTTATATTCCCTCATGATTCTTATTATTTCCTTGAGACTCTTCTTGTCGCTTGACAGTGCTGACGTGAAAAGCGGTTTGTTATAGCCCACTCCGAATATCTCTTCAGGCACGACCTTTTCCAAATCCCATTCCTGTATTAGCGGCATTATCGTCTCTGTCTTTTCTGTGACAGCGAAACTGCCTTTATCTTCGACTATCATCCCAGCTCTCTCAAGAACGCCGCAGTGATATTCGATTGTATTCTGCCATTTGCCTCTATTATAACCTATCTCATCCAGAATTTCTTCGACAGTCATTTCATCTTTTTGTCCAAGAACTTTTAGTATTCTCATTCTGTTGGCATTTCCTAGAGCCTTGAATTCCTTTAACACTGGACTTTCCATTACAGAAAATCTTTCTATTATGTTTTTTGGAGCATTCAACCTCTCCAACATTTCAGAATCTTTTTTCAAATTTCTTAGAGTGCTATATAGGAAACCGGTTGAGACTTGTGCCTTGTCTGCCCACTCTTCCATGCTTAAACCAGGATTTTCTTTGAAAACTTTCACAATGCTCTCGTATCTTGCTTCATTGTTAATGACTTTCGGTATGCCTGTAACATCTCTAATTGCTATTACTCTATATGTTGGTACATTTTCGCCGAACAACTCAGACAATTCCTTGGCAATTGAAACGAATCTTATTTTTTCATTATTTTCTATTTTTCTTTTTACAATATCGCGGTATGCACTTTCGTATTTTTTATATTTGGCTTTTGACATTTCTCTTGTCTTCGGTATGTCTATCTTCTTTTCTTTCTCTAATTCTCTTCTCCAATCTCTTACTACATTGAAGCACATTTTATATTCTTCGTTGACATGTTTGCAAAGTTTCTCATCGCTCATCGATTCAGTATCTACTCCCTGTTCTTGCAAGTCTCTGAAAACTTTGAGAACTCTTTTCTTGTTTATTTGCGAGTCATTCAAAAGAGGCAGACCCAATGATTTGCACACTTTCCTTACATAGTCTTTTGGTATGCCTGTTTCATCTTCGATTTCAATCTTGCTCGGAGTATATTCGGTTTTGAACATTTCATAAGCAGTTTTTATTTCTTCTATTCTTTCATCTCTTCTAACTTTGCTGCATCTGTCAAGTTTTAGTCCGAGCTCTTCAGCATATACCCTTACCACTTGATCCTGTATTGATGTTGTCTCTGACAGTTCTTTTGCTGTCACATGCCCTCTTTTCAATTTCAATTTTCTATAAGATTCTTCTACATTCACCTTCTTTTTATTTTTTCTAATAGTTTGTGCTTCGATATGTGGAGAAAGAGAAACTTCATAACCTTTTGATTTTGTTTCTTCGATCCAGTTCCTACCCTTAAGTTTGCCGTCTTTCAAGCCCACATATCTGCCAACTTCCATTCCATCAGGGTCAGTTCCGTTTCTATACTTCAGCAACTCGTATGTTGCCAAAAATTCCTGCCAATGGTGCAATGTTCTCTCCTTCTGATGTAGACTCTTCAGAGAGTCCATGGTTCTCTCAAGTTCTTCAACCTGCTCTTCATTCAGTTGTATTCTCTTTTCTGGAAAATTCGTCTCAAAAAAATTTTCTATCTGTCTCTGCATGGCAATGGTCTCGTATTTTGCTTTCAATCTTTTCACGCGTTTTTCAGGAAAAAGTTCAGGCCTTATTTGGAAGCTATCCTCACTCCTCGTGAGGTAGGGTTCGTTTGCCCTGAAGCCATTCAGATTGAAAATATATTTCAGAGTTTCGTCCACCTTTTGGACATCTTCTCCTATTGTTTCGGCCATTTCAGAGGATTTGAAAGTCAGATTCTCGTTTTTTGCCGCCCTCCTTGATATTTCGTCAAGAACAAAATCTAAAACAATTCTCGACTTCTTATCACTAAGAATTTTTTCATAAACCTGCCTTTCCTTTTCTACTGGCCATCTGAACACCTGCATAACATTTTTAGCTTAGTAAAAGATTTAAGGTTAATCTAAACGAAAAGTGCTTAAACTTTACTTTTCAAAACTTGTATATGCTCAGTCTAAGCAGTATTGCCAGCATTAGAAAGCAGCATAATTTTGCTATTGATTTAGGTTCAATACCTACTGTTGAATGGATGAGACCTGAAGAAAAGGATTATGAAAAAGCTGTTAAACAAACAGTCCAAAAACTAGAAGCAGTTGACGATAATATTGAAACTATTATTAGAAAACCAGATGAAAACATGCGACTGGCTTTAGGAGAGGCAAAATATCTTAATAGAAAAGTTTCTGTTAGTGAACTTAGACTCCCTAGCTATTTGCCACAGGGTAAGGTGCAAATACAAAGGGACATCATAAGGAAGCTAATGAATGTTGCAAAAGAGAAAACTCCAGTTAGAGACATTAACCAAGAGATAGGAGCGATTAAATTTCAGGCAGAATGGGACGTTAATCCAAAAATAGGAACTGCTAAAATAGATGATAAAGAAGTTGATTTGAGGCTACGCAATTCTTTAGGGCTTTTTTCCGGTTATCTGAACGCATGTGAGCATGAATTCTACAAACAGATGTTGAATGCCCAATTAGAACATATACTGCATTATTACAGTATGGCATTAGAAAGTGCTGAGTTTAGAGGTGAGAAAGTTGAGCCTAAATTAATGGTTGAAGGAGATAGATTTTATTACCATTTAGAAAATGTTTTGGATAAGATTTATTATTCTAGGGCTCGCGATTACCTTGTTGAATGCAGGGATTTATGGAGTTTATTAGATGGAAACGAATACACTAAAGGATACCTTTTAAGAATGGAAGATGTCCATCCTAGTATAAAAAACCAAACGGAAAATTAACATAACTGTAAAGACGAAGGATTTAAATGTTTTACTGTTTTATAGTTTTTTATGAGTAGGCTAATAAGGAACGATTCATTGACGAGCATTGGCAGGGTATCGACGAGTATTGATCAACTGTACTCTTCTGGAAAGAATCTCTTAACCTTATCGATTATTTCATCTGATTTATCTTTATTCAATATCCACACGTACTCCTTGCCATGTGGAAAAGCTATCAGCAGTCCTTTTCTTTTCAATTCCTTTGCGACCTTCATTATATCATTTCTTATGTGAGGAGGGAATCCTTTTGGAACATCGCTTTCATAGATATGATACTCCTGCCAAGCACCTCTTATTATGAATTTATGCAATAGCACGGCTTCCAATTCTTCGTCAGAAAGCTTTTTCTTGAGGTCTATAGGCATAATAAATATTGGCAGAGACGATATTTAAATCATATGTATATTTAATATACATTATATGTATAACATTTAAATAGCCTAAAAGTCTATAGATTTACATGACAAACCAAAAATCATTGTTCATAGAAACATTTGGAGAGAGTCCGTTCATAAAAGTACTAGACTTCTTTCTAACTTACCCTAGCTTTGACTATTCGAAAACTCAGGTGGCAGATGAAATAGGAATATCAAGAATAACCATAGAAAAGATATGGAAAGAGCTGGTAAAAAAAGAGATAATCATGAAAACAAGAACTTTGGGAAACGCGGAAATGTACCAGTTGAACAGGGAAAATCCGAAAGTAAAAGTGCTAATGAAAACGGCCATAGAGCTATCCTTCAGCTATCTGGAGAAACTCAAACCTAAGGAAGTAGAACATAAGATAGCAGTACCTACATAAAATTCATTATAAACCGTTGATTATGAAACAAACTTTGCAATATCTAAGATTAGATACGGTCTCAATGGTAGAAAAAGCTATAAAGAATGCAGAAGAACATCCATCAAAAAGACAGTCAAAAACGGCTTTGCCAAAAGATATAACTCATCAAACTTTCAATCTTGTTCTGAAATATATAGAGAATTCTGGAAAGATAGTGATAAAAGACGGAAGAATAATTTGGATAGCTAACGACAATCCAAAATTCCTTAGAATGCTTAAAAAGACAATTGAAGTATAACTGTTTACAGAAGTTAACAACTGTTATCTAAAGTTAACGGTCTTAAATTGAATTCATCGATGCATCGATGAGTATCGGTGGGGTATCGACGAGCATTGATTTATTCTTTTGCTATATTCCAAAGAAAATTAAATATCTCCTTCATAGTTTTTGCAATATCAGTATCTCTAATATGTAGAAAATAAGGTGGGTCAGTGTATTTCATTATAAACGTTGAATTACCGGCAACAGTTATGCAACTTAGAGGTATTGATGTAAGATGTCTTATTTTACTTAGCGAAACTTTCTTTAAAGCATTATAATACTTAGTGCCTTTCTCACAAAATAAGAATCTTGCCTTAATCCTATGTTTAGATCTAACATTTTTGTGCCAGTTTAGCCATAAATTGTTAAAAAATTCATTTTTATGTGATGTTACTCCCATTGCAAGCCATTCTTTTATTTCTTTTTTCTTGAGTTCTTCTTCAATCTCTTTAAGCATAGACTTCAGACCAACAGAACCTTTATAGACGTTTGCAAAAAGAAGCTTTTCTTTTGAAATCTGTTTTAAAAATGGAATTATCTTTTTTCCATTCCTATTAATGTCTTCAATTCTCTTTCTTTCCTTGTCTATCAAGTCCAGAAGGTTTTCAGGATTTGCTGCATAAAACTTCTTCTTACCTTCTATAACTGTATAAGATGCTAAACCTTTTCTCATTAATTTCTCAAGAATTTCATAAACTATTGAAGATGATATACCAGAATTTTTTATTATTTCAGACTTAGCGGAGCTTCCTTTGAGAAGTGCCAAATAAACTTTTGCTTCACCTTCTGTTAGTCCAAACTTTAGAAGATTAGAAAAAGCCTCTTCTGTTCTCATATTCTTAAATTGATTTCAATAGATTTATTTCTTTAGTTCATCAACGATGGTGAACTAGCAGATTTATCGCCGTAAAAATTATAAGTATATATGAGGAATCCAATTTGTCTATTCTCTGAAAGTTCTGGCATTAGAATTGTTTGGGGTGTTTATGGAAAATGCAGTTTAAATTGCAAGCATTGCTCAGTGACAAAGGAAGATTACAAGAATCCAGAAATAGAAAAATATGAGCCTACTCTAAAGGACATGAAATCCTCAGGAGTGGATACAATTTATATTTCTGGAGGAGAACCTTTACTTTGGAAAGATATTTTCGATTTCATAAAGCTTGTAAAAGAAAATGGTATTATGGCAACTTTAGGAACCAATGGTACTGAACTGAATCAAAGAAATGTAGAAAAGCTTTCAGAAATAGGAATTGATAAAATCTTCCTTAGCTTAGATTCTCACAAGGAAGAAGTTCATAATTTTCTTAGGGGAAGAGATGTTTTTAGGAGAACTCTAAATGGCTTGAAACTGCTTAATGAACACAAAATTTATACAAGAATAGACTGCGTATTATGGAAAGAAAATTATAAGAATATCGAGGAATTTGTGAATTTCTGCAAGGATAATGGTGCAGAAGAGATAGCTTTCGCATGGCCTATGAAAATTGGAAACGCAGCAACAAATCCTGACATACTTATCCCTGAAAGTGAATATCTAGAAACTGGAAGAAGACTAAAATCTCTGAAAGAGAAATACTCTGAAATAAACATTTCTTATCATAGATTTGAAAGTTTTGATTCTAGATGTCAAGGATGTAATGGTGGCAGGAAGATATTTTATCTGGATTGGAGAGGTCATTTGAGTCCATGCTTTTGGATTTCTGCTCTTAATCCAGAATTTTTTACAAAGGATAGTATATTTGAAAATAAATTTTCTAAATTGAAAGAAAGTGAAATGATTAAAGGTTTTATTCAGATAGAAGAAAGAAGAAAAGAAAAATTTGGTTCAGGTTGCCCGGCAATATGTAAGATTTATAATGGAAATTTCTCTTCAAAAGATTCTTTACTTCTTTAGGTTAATTTACCATCTTGATTTTTACTAGTCGAATCTACGTAGTTTCCACAGGGATTTCCCAGTGACTCAGAATTAGCGGGTATTCAGCTGAAATCAAACGATTACAACGAAACATTGATAAAAGGCGTCTATTCGTACTCACACCATGTAAAACTTGACTTTTTCCATTGAATCCTGACTATTTTTACCGCTTGTTAATAATTTACGCATAGGTAGAATTTATTTGTTTGCATCGAGGGACTGTTGAGAGGTATTGATGGACATTGATTTGATCATTTTACTCTTATCAATTCTTTCCTTATATATTTAGTCACAAGATTTACAAAAGATTTGAGATTGCTTTTCTGTGCATCCTGTAAAGCATTGTAATATCTTAATCTGTCCTTATATTTCACATCGATGATAGGATATCCGTTTTTCATCAAAATAAAATTCAGTAACAGCCTTCCAGCTCTTCCATTAAAATCTACAAAGGGATGTACGCCTTCAAATGCTGCATGAAAATATGATGCTAAAATTACTGGGTGATATTTTCTCTTGTATTTATTGTACCACTTAATTAATTGCTCGATGTCCCTTTTCACAGATTCAGGCTTTGGAGGAATTGTTTCAACACCAGTTATTATAACCTGAACTTTTCTGAATTTTCCTGACCTGTCTTCAGGAAGAACATTTTTGGTCAAAATTCTGTGTATTTTCAATATGAAATTCTTGGTTATGTCTCCTTTATAGTTAAATACATGACCAAAGGCTTTCTCATGATTTTCAATCTCCCTTACTTCCCTCAAAGTTCTATTAGGTGGAGTTATCTTGTCTAATAGAATGAGCTTTGTTTCATTTAATGTAACAGTAGACCCCTCTATAGCGTTTGTGTCATACGTGAATCTTATTAAAAAATCTTCATAATGTTTTTCTTTTACTTCTCTCGGCAAGTTTGCATAAGATTTTTTGTAAAGTTTTTTAACGTTTTCCAAATCTTTAATCTGTTTGTTTGATAAAAGTTTCAATAAAGGATCTTGAGAGATTAGATATGCCTTAATTCGTTCATCTAGAATCTTAGAATATTTCGACTTCAGTCTATGCAATTCTTCTTTTTTAATATCTTTTCCTATGTATATTCTGAATTTCTTAAAATTGCTGTCTATTCTTATGTTCTTTACCAAGTAAAGATATATTTCCTTCCCGAGTCTCTTTTTCTCTAGATAGGTCATAGAATCATTTAGGGGGCACTAATATATAAATATAAGTTTTATCTGTGCACGGTAAGTTTTCATTTCATTTTTACCACCAAAAGTTGTAGTAAAACTATAATAGCAATTCACAAGAAAAATTTTCTTGTGATTTAATGTATGATCTAAGCAATAAAGCAAAATACGAGATTAGGGGTTATATAACAAAGATTCATCCTGATGGAACTATAGAATATATTCCAATGATTGTTCCTGCTTATGAAAACAAAAAATATATAGATTGAACTAAACTAACTAATATAGAAAATCAGGCTTCAATATTTCTGCAATCTTCCAGTATAGTGCTCTCTAAAGAATTTTTTATGATCTACTTTTCCTTCTAAATCTTTTAGAACATCGCTTACTTCCTTTGTTTTTCCGACAGTATCGATTATAATCTTATCCACAGTTTCCTTATCTAGCAAACCAGTCTTCTCATCAAAAACAACATTATGAAGCAATCTCACCTCATCTGATGTGAACATGCGAACTCCATTTTCATCGACATATCCTATCTGTCCAGTTCCGCCTACCCCGACATTTTCTCTTGAGCCTTGTGATGCTTCAACAATCATTCTAATGCCTAAGTGAGGCGGTATGTCTTTTCTTTCTTCGAGCTTCATTCTCTCAAGGTAGCTTCTTATTATGTAATCAGATATATCCATTCCAGATCCTATCGCATAATATTGTCTCCCTGTGCTGACAGTGTTATTCACTACTGACAACTTGAACTCTTCATCATTAGAAAGTTTTCCACCAGTCAAGAAGTCGCAGCGGTTCATTTCCTCAAATTGTCTAACACCTCCCCATACTCTGTCACGCATTTCAAGGTTAAGAGTTCCTTTCTTGACATCATCCCATGTTATGCTTAGTGGTGTCAGAATAATCTCGTCACGCCTTTTTTCATAGTTTCTTGAATAAGCATCTTTGATTAAATCTTCTACTTTTCTCGCATAACTCACATCTTGCTCCTTTACAGTTCTTTGAACTTCTTCAAGGGTATTTGCTAAAAGAGACACAGAACCAGCTCCTCCCATAAGGTATGTTTTGTCACACAGTTGGTACATTTTTTCAGAAATGCTGCCCTGTCTTGTTCCTCCAGAAGTTTCCAACTCGTCACCAGACCATATTTGTGGTCCTTTCTTCTTGTTGCAAATCAAGGCGTTTATGGAAGTCATCTTATCAAAAAGAATATAAGAAACAAACTTTATAAATCTATCTATTTATTACTACTCATTCGTGCTCACGCCATGTACAACTTGACATTGTAGCTAACAAAAACCCAAATTCTATAACTCTACAAATTATTGAGTGTCATTGAAATTTATTTATTTGTATTGTTGCGTATTGATGTTCATTGAGGCTCATTGAGGGATGTTGATGAGCATTGATTAACATTGATGCTTATCGAGGAGCATTGATCATTATCACTGCATCCTCATCTCCATAGTAGCATGGCAAGGTTCCTACTTTTTTAAAATCATTTTTTTCATAGAATTTATGTGCTACTTTATTACTTTTTCTAACTAATAATCTTGCATTCCTGATATCTTCGGACTCGAGTATTTCCAAACCCTTTTTAAGGATGGAACTTCCTACTCCATTTTTACGATATTCTGGTGAAACCGCTATAGAGATTATATTGTAGTCCCTTCTGACAGAAGTAATTATGTAACCTATAATTTTGTCATCATGTTCCGCAACTAAAAATCCATAAGGTTCTGTTCTGTAAAATTCTATAAATGTTTCTTTATCGAAAGTATCTTTGTTAAAAGAATCTTTCTCGATTGATAGAATTGCATTTAAGTCGAGTGGATTAAATTCTCTTATCTTAAAACTCGTATTTTCTCTATTTAAATTTTCCAACCTTTTTTGTATCATATGCTTCATCATGAAGAAGGCGAATTCCAAGGTGATTTAACAATTGAGTTATAAACTACAGAGCCTACCTCTGTTTTCATAATTTGATCAAACAACCAGTGACTTGTTTTTGAAACATGTTTATTTCTATTCAACAAATAAACAAGAGTACCTTTATATTTACCGAATCTAAAGCATGTGAGAGTTTTTTCTTCAAGCTGAAATCCCTTTATTAATGCTTTTTTTCTTTCTTCAAATTTAAACTCATCTGTCTCAAATACTGGCATTAATTTTTTATGCGTTAATTCATTTAGATACGCCTCAGGGTTGTAAAGAAATCTTGCATTTTTATTATTTTCTATCCATGTATACACCTCAGTACCAGGATATGGTATGAGATTATTAAAACCTACAAAGTTACATTTTAAATTTTTGGCTAGTTTAATGCTATCCAAAGCATCTTCATAAGTTTCTGTAGGGTGTCCTATTATAAAGTTGATTTTATGATTAATACCAACTTTTTTTGTGATATTTACTGCGTTTATTACATCTTTTACCTTTATACCTTTCTTGATGACCTTAAGAACCCTATCATTACCAGCCTCGCAACCATAAGAAATAAACTTACATCCTGCAGATTTAAGAATTTTTAATAAATCCTCGTCAACAGTATCTACTCTGATGCCAACATAAAGATTAATTTGTATATTTAATCCACGTTCTTTTATTAATTTACAAATTTTTATTGCTCTTTCTCTATTTAAAGTGAATATATCATCATTAATATCGAATATAGCCCAACCTTTTTCATACCAATACTGAATTTCATCAACTACATTCTCAGGACTTCTTGCTCTAAATTTATTTCCCATTGAAAGTCTTGTACAGCAGTAAATACATTGATATGGACAACCTCTAGAAGTAATAATCGGAAGACGTCCATCCATATAACAAAGATATTTTTTTAATTCAAAATCTTCATATGCTGGAAATGGAAGAGCATCTAAATCTTCTATGAAGGGTCTTCTTCCATTTACAACAATCTCAGAATTTTGACGCCAAATTAGCCCCTTTATTTTTTCAAATCCTGATTTTTTATGAAAATTTTTAATAAGTTCTAACAGAGTATACTCTCCTTCGCATGTAACAGCAAAATCAGCTTTTGTTTTCTCAAGAGCTTCCTTGCCTATAACTGAAACATGCGGGCCACCTATTACGATAGCCACATCATAATTTGATTTAAGAAAATTTATCAGATTATAAACCTTTTTATAACCAGCACTAAATATTGTCGTGCAAATTAAATTTGGTTTATATTGTTTAATAAACTTTAGAACTTTAGAAGAAGAATAACCCAGATTCATATCTAAAATTTTATAAGGGATTTCTTTCTGCCTAAGTACAGCTGCCATATACGCAATTCCCATATGAGGATATCTTTTTGTATATTTGTAATAACCTTCGCTTATAGGTTCAAGGTTTGGAATTAAAAAAAGAATTTTATTGTTCAACAAACCACCATACACGATCCGTGGCAAATAGAACGATAGTTACAATCGCAATCTGGTTGTTTTCTCATTTGAATTAATTTAGGAGAGTGCCAGATGTCCAAAAGATTTTTATCTCTAACATTTCCAACACGATTGTTCAAAGCTCCACAAGTTTTCACCTCACCATTAGATGCAATGTATAATAATGTCTTTCCCGCAGAACAACCATAGAAATAGGCATCGTTCTTTATCGACTGTAATGGAGGAAACCCACCTACATCTAATTCAAGACCCTTTGGCAGATTATTGTAAATTTTTTTGATTTCTTTACTGATTTTAATAACTTCTTTTTCATTCCATCCATCTAATAAAGAACCACGACCCTGTTTTAATAAGCGAAGAAATCGTAGAGAATCTGCTCCCCATCTGTTTACTAAATGTGGCATCTTGCTAATATCCTTAATATTTTCCTTCATAACAGTAAAACTAACATTAACCTTAAGGTTATATTTTTTTAATAGCTTAATTGCTTTTTTAGCTTGTTCAAATGCTCCTTTCTTGCCTGCGATAGAATCATGAGTAGAACTTGAAGCACCGTGAATGCTAATCTGGATGTTATCAAAATATTTTGATAATTTTCTCGCCGTGCTCTCATTTATTAACCACCCATTTGTACTAGTTCGGACGTCGCGAATACCTTTTTCTTTTGCATATTGAGCTAATTTGAAAAAATCTGGATGAGATAATGGCTCTCCTCCCATTAATATCAATTCAAGAACGCCAATTCGTGCACAGTCACCTATGATAGATAAAAGTTCTTTTGTTGATAGTTCTTCATAAGGATAAAC
>CAZYZB010000002.1:0-41565 GCA_964651405.1 uncultured archaeon | reverse complement strand
AAAGAACTCACGTCTCTGGGGGTCATTTCTTTGAGAAAGGGATCACATCTTATTGAGAAACTAGAAGAAAAACCAAAAGAACCAAAAAGTAACATAGCTGCAACTGGTGTTTTATATTATACTCCAAAAATAGTTGAATATTTAGGGACATATGTAGAAGAAGAATTAGAAGCTGGTAAAAAACCTGATAGGATAGGAGATTTTCATGCATGGTTAGTTAATAAAGGTAAAAATGTTGGTTGTTACATGCATGATTTTAATTTTGTAGATTTTGGTAAACCTGAAGAATATCTAAAGGTGAATCATATAGCTTTCGATCAAGAATTAGGCGGACAAACAAGGATCGATGAAAGCGTTAAAAGGCACGCTAATGCACATTTCATCCCTCCAGTTATAGTGGAAAGAGGATGTAAAATTGGAAAAGATGCTGTTATTGGCCCAAAAACACACTTGATGGAGAATGTAACAGTCTGTAAAGATGCTAAGGTTTCTGGAAGTGTAATTTTTGAAAATTCTATAATCTCTGAAGATTGCTATGTAAGTGACTCTGTCCTTGCTGCTGAATCTAAAACAAGAGAGGGAACAAGTTACCGTAAGATTTTTGGTTCTGTTAAAGTGTTTTAGAATTTAAAAAATTGTAATTCTTAAATCCTGATTTTTAACAATTCTTTTATATTGTTTATGATGTAATCCGGCTTGACGCTCGCTTTTTCCTTGTCTACTTTCCAGCAGAAATCATGGCTTTCATGGCTGCTTCGCAGCTCAGCCTTTTTTCATGAGATCAAAGTGTTGTCCAAGTCGAAGATAATGGCTTTAATCATAATGTTTATTTCATTTTGAATTATAAGAATTTTATTTCCTGTTCGGGCTGATCAAATTCTTTAATTGCGAATCCACAACCACTTTTTGCTGTCTGCTCCAGTCCCTGTCAGAATGGGTTCTAACATACACTGCCCAAGTTTTTACAAATTCCATTCTTTCCTTTCTATTCTTTGCCTTATCAAACACTTTCATTTAAGCATCTTCCTGTATTTTCCTAATAATTTATTACTTATCTCATCCTTAAAAATCTCTTCCAAATGCCTTGCATCCTCCAGGTCCTTTTCTGATTTCAGGACTTTTTCTTTGTATGCTATTTGCAGTTCTATGTTTGATATTTTTATTTTTCCAGAAGGCATGATTACATTTATGCTTGTTTTTATGGCATTTTTTTCAATGGCATTTTTTATGAATTTGAATTCGACATTTGGAATTATTCTTGGTTTTTTAGCAAGTCTTACTGCAAGGCCATCAAGCAATATTTTTAGAATTTCATCCTTGTTTTCTATGTTTACACACCAATAACCGCTTTTTTGCAAGTTTGAATAAAAGTTATAAAATCTTTTTTTTGGCATTCTTTCAACTAAAATGTCTATATCCTCTGTAGCCCTTGACCTGCCAAACAATATTGACACATAGCCGCTTACTATGACATAGTTTGCGTGTTTTTGCAGAATTTTTATAAAGTCTACAACAAATTTGTCTAGTAATGTAGGCACTTTGTCCAACTTGATATTTTTCTTATCAATAAATTTCATATTTTCAGCCTTATTGATATTAATTGACCTTTGAAAATATAACCTTGTGGTAAGTCTTAAATCCTGATTTTTTCGTATTTTATTTCACATGATTCTTTTTGACTTGAAAAAGATATAGCTCATGCTATGAAATAGTAATCTAATTGCTTAGAAACTACTAAAATCTTCTTGGTGCTTTTTTAGCAAAACAATCTCTACAAAAGACAGGCTTGCCTTCTGTTGGTTGGAATGGAACTTCGCATTCCTTTCCACACTCAGAACAAACTGCTTTGTGCATTTCTCTAGGAGCTCTATCAAAGCTACCTCTATTTTCGAATGACATATTTATTTTCTCCTTATTTTAATTAAGAATTGTTTGAGTTGATAATTTAAATAGCTATGTTTTTTTGAAAATACTTAAATCCTGGATTTTTAACAACTCTTTTATATCATTTATTATATAGTCAGGCTTAATTCTTGATTTCTCTTTGTCTTCACCATATTTTGCAAAAACAGTCTTGAAGCCTAAATGCTTGGCAGGAGCAATGTCTCTTCTCAAAGAGTCTCCTATCATCACACATTCTTCTGGTTTCAGTTTTAGTTTTTTCAAAAGATATAGAAATGGCTTCTTGCTAGGTTTCTTGGATATGGTTTCGTCAAATGTTATTACCAAGTCAAACTTGTCTTGGATTCCCATTGCAGCTAATCTTATCCACGCCTGTATTTTTGGTGCGTCTGATAGGATAGCTAGCTTGTATTTTTTCTTTAGTTTGCTTAACGTAGGAACAACATTTGGATAAGGATATAGTAGACCTTCTTTGACTCTGCGATAAGCAACTATGCCAGAAGCCATTATTCCATAATCTATTCTTCCCAGAACTTTTTTCATGAAGACTTGGAATATCTTTTGGTATTCAAAACCATATTCTGAATATAATTGAAACATGATTTTTAGACCTTTTTCCTTGTCTATTTTCAATCCTGACTTTATCATAGCGTCCATGGCTGCTTCGCAACTCAGTCTTTTCATTCTCATGAAATCAATCAAAGTGTTATCCAAATCAAATATTATTGCTTTAATCATCTTACTACCTCTTTTTGTTACTGCATATAGTGGTAAACTTGACATAAATATATTTTAAAAATTAAATGAAGTTATGTATAATAGAAACCAGAAGAATGTCATATTCACCAAACACTTTATAGAGAAAGCAATTTTGAAAGGCGTTTTTGACAGATGTGGCTTTGAGAACGGAAAGAATGTTACAGAGATTGCTCTGAAAGGGCTTGGCGTAATAATTCCTGACAAATGTGGAGCGTTCAAATGCATATTCGAGGTTACGAACAAGAAACTGGTTACCGTTCCGTTCGTCTACGAGAAAGACAACATAATAGCCAAGACAATATTCCCAGGTCAGCAGCCTGACATAGACGAATACAAAAAAGCTATAAAGAATTTAAAAGAAGATGGACAACTATAAAATAGGAGATTTACATGCAAAAAATGAGCAAGTGCATAGAATGCGGGAGCAAAGATTTAAGGACTGCTAAAAAGAATCTGGAATTCGAGAGAAGAAATCCTGACAAGATAAAGATTAAAGATCAGAAATGCATAGAGTGCAAGAACTGCGGTGAGTTGTACTTTGACGAGGAGCAGTCAGATGATTTGGCAAGGAAAATTGACAGGAAAATAAAATCTTAAATTCTAAATTTTACAATTCTTTATCATGAAATTCTTAGTTGCTATCATTATTTTAATAGTTCTTGTAGCTGGATGCTCGCAAACTACTCCACTTACATGGGTTTGCCCAGATGGGACCGAAGTTTTAGGAGGTCCTAGTCGTTGTCCAGAAACTTCGTTTTGCAAAGGGACTGCAAGATGCTTTAACGGAACCGTCACTGAAATTATAGATGGAGATACTTTGGAGGTAGATAACGTTTCAACAAGGCTTGCTTTGATCGATGCTCCTGAATATAATGAGGAAGGATGGAATGAAACCAAAGAAATTGCTTTGAGCATATGCCCCATCGGATCAAAGGCGATAGTTGATGAAGATGATGGACAGACTGCTGGAAGCTACGGTCGCATAGTAGCGGTTGTTTATTGCAACGGCAAAAATCTTAATGCTGAAATGATCTCTAATAAGTATGTTACTGTGTATGAAGAATTTTGTAATGTTAGCGAATTTGCAAATGAAGATTGGGCTTGGAAATTCTGTTAAACCTTAAATCCTGGTTAACTTGAATGAGAATTTTAATTGTTTCAATAAAAATATTCAATCTTTTTTATGAATAGCTTTACACTCTTTACATATTTTTCTTCTATCATTCAGAAGATTCAAATAATATTTGATATCATCCTTTGTTAGGCCTTTTTCTATCATCTGATTTACATCATCGCCTATCTCAAATGATTTTTCTAGATATCTTTTAAACGTAGTGTTGTTTTCATAAATAAACGGTGTTGAAACCACAAGTCCATAACCTACAGGAGGGAAAGCAGTTGAGATTACTCCACCTAAGATATTAAAGGCTACATGCTTCTTGTTAAGAACATCTTTTCTAGTAGGCTGTTTCGGTAAGAACGAGCTCGTTTCCTCATACACTATTTTCTCAAGGCCGTACTCCTTGAAGCGTGGATCTTCAGACAGTTTAGCCAACTGATAGGTGCTGTAGACGTCTGAAATCCTGTTAGGTATGTAAGTCAGCAAACCTGACAGATGATATATTGGGTTGCCGAAAAATTCTATAGATGGCCCGCTTAGACTCGAAGTAGCAACTGCAAGCAATCCTACTTTTGAACGGCTAAACGTTTTGCCTTCAGCGTTGTTAACAGCTGCTTTTACTATTTCCTTTGAAAAGTCTTTTACTTTCATATTAATTCAATTAAAAAGAAATCTTTAAATTCTCTTTGTTTAAATCTTGACTTTACAATTCTTTATCATGGTTTCGCTTACTTTCTACGGCGGAGTTAATGAATCGGAGGAAATAAAATCCTTCTGCAGGACGTGAAGGCGGTTGGATTGTAGATGATGAATAAATCCGAGATGCTGAAGAACATGAATCTAAGGCAACTCTGAATTATTGAACTACTTGCTTTCTGATGGTATCATCTATGAGAATTTCTTCTTTGTCTGTGAGAATAAATATTTCTATTAATTCTAGAACTATAGTGTATGTCACTATTCCCTGAAAATCTTGGAAGAAGCTTCTTTCTTAATGGTTCTATTGTTTTGTAATAATCCTTTACGCTCATTTCCTCTTTCATTGTTCTTGATACAGCAGAATTCAGATCAACCAATTCTTTGGGGCTGCATTTTTTAGCAAGGTTCTCATACATCTGCCATACTGCTTTTTTTCTGAAATCCAATCTATTAATAGAGGGCGTGCCAAAATTTTTCTCCAGACTTAATATAAGAAGATTCTGAGGACTTTCTGCCGTCGCCTTGACTTCCACGGTCACCGTCGAATTTCTTTTTACGTTACTCTCTCTTATTTTAGCTCTGGCATCGTCCACGAATTTGAAGAATTTCGGGGAAAACGCGTATCCATTGCCTAAGGGCACCACACAACCTTTCATCTGGTCTAGGGTTTTCATTACCTCTTCTGGCTTTGAACCCATCAGACTGGAAATGGTTTCCACAGTCTTGGCATTGTTACTCAAATGTAACGCAATTCTTTCTGGAACGCCCAAGCTTTTGTAAACGCCGATAAGTTTTTTACCATAATCAGACAGTTCTTGCCCAGATAAAATATTGCCATGCTCGAAGGCCCTCAGCGTCTTATCGACTTTCTCGGTGGGCATGTTTGCAGCTTCGCTTATCTTTACAATATCTGAAGTGTTCTGCCTTTCCAGCAACACCCTGATGCCACCGCTTCCCATGACCGTAAGGTTGGACAAGTCCACATCCCCTTCTATTCTTTTAAGCCATGACTCATAGTCAAACATTTTCATCGGCTCTTCTGTTGGTACGGACGTCGCTGCAGACGCGCCTATTTTTCCTGGAATAGAATATACAATTCTAAGTTTTTTCCCCTCAAGCCTTGTTTTATTTACCTTGCCTTCGTCCGCAAGTTTTGTTCCAATGGTGCTGAGATACGACTGGCTTACTCCCAAATTTTTCATCAAGTCATCTGGAGTGTTTATTCCGCTAGAGACCAACTCCAAGAATCTTTTCTCCTTCCCCAGATACACTGTAGAACGTTTCGGTGTTTTTGCCGCAGGCTGCTCTGCTACTTTTGCTGTAGACTGCTTCGTGCTAGTGTCCTTCCCGTTTTTGAAAACGGTCTCGTAGATGCCATCTATCTGCAAAAGCCTTTGCTTTGTTTCCTCGACAAACGCACTTTGCTGTAAAAATCTTTCGGCGGGTATTTCTAAGGGGTCTGTGTACTTTGTTGCATCAGGTATAACATTCCCTATGCTATCCAGAACCCTTATGAATTCTCCCAGCTTCTCGTATTGCTCCCTTACGCTTTTCGCCTTCCCCTGTAGAGAACTGTACAGAACGCCTATTTCCTTCTGATTTTTTTCCATCTTTACGGCATGCTCTCTTACACTCATCAAAACACTGATAAAAATAAAACAATTAAAGATTTAAGCGTTTCGACAGATGCGTCAACTTGAGAACTTTAAATCTTGATTTTTCCATATTCTTTATCATGAAGATATCGTTTTATCTTGCAATTTTGATTTCAGTCATTATAGTGATATATGGACTAGCTTTCTGGGGATTTAGTACAGATTTAGCAATCATCATTGAATTAATTGCTGCAATACTCGCATTTTACGGATATGTTTTATTGAAATGCTGTTATTGCTGTAAAACTACGAAAAGAAAGCGATGATATTTTTTGGTAATGAAGAATGCATTGAAATGAATAAATCTTAGTTTTTACAATTCTTTATTATGAAGAAACTTTACATTGCTGGAATTGCAGTTATCGCTGTTTTGATTTTGATTCTGTATATTTACCTAAACACTTTGACGTTCAAATCTTGTGGCGAGCTTTATAATTTTCTCGACAATGAATATTATAAGATAGACTTTAGTTGCAATGTTAATTCTGATTGTATTTATGCTCCTAACTTACCTTGTGGAGCATGCGTGAATAAGAATACTGACATGAGTAAATATGCGTTGATTGATAATGAAATTAACACAAGATGCTCATCTGCTTCTCCAGCATGTGCAATGCGAACCAAAACACCTACTGGTTGTAAATGTATATTCAACAATTACACGAACAAAAATATTTGTGCATATGTTTAAACATTAAATCCTGATTTTTCTAAGATTTCCTGACATGAAATTTAAAGTTGATGTATCGAGAATAGAGCAATTAGAGAACTAATGACGTAGCCGCCTTTCAGCACTTGCTATTTCTCTGATTTTTCTAGATATCTCCTTATCTCCTACAACATCAGCCAAGTCTTCTAGAAGGTAGACGCTTTCTAACCTCGAGTTTCTTTCTGCTTCGATTCTTTTTTTTAATTCATCAGGATCTATCTGTATTTGAGGTTTTGGTTTACTATATCCAAAGGATAATTCGTTCGATCGCGCTTCTATCATGTAAGTACAACTGGCGCAACTTTTCTGAACTTTATTGCCAAAAAGCGCACCATACGATTTCATGTAGCCACAAGTTCTACAATCTTTTTCAGTTAAGAAACCTGATGCAGTATGCTCTCTTCTTTGTAATTCCCTGAGTATTTCATCTGGACTGGAGCTTATTGCGTAAACTCCTCTTCTTTGTAATTCTATGATTTCAGCAATATTTGTCATTTTCTCACCGCGGCTATAAGTTGTTGATGAATCATAAGATGGTGAATCATAAGAGCTTGAACTTTCCGAAATTGAAAGATATTTTGCATCAAATTCAGCAATCTTTTTAAAAGTTTCTTTTATTTTTTCCAATATCTTACCCATAATTTCACCTATTAATTTTTAGGTTAAGAAGTCTTTTAACTCTTTTCAATGCCTACGGCAGTAAACTAACCTATGCCCACAAACTACTAATCATTAAATTCTGATTTTTACAATTCTTTATTATAACGTCTCTGACTTTCTACGGCGGTGTCAACGAGGTCGGCGGTAATGAAATATTATTGTAGGGAGCGTATGACTAGACTAAGCAGATGCATAGAATGCGGTTCGACTAAGCTTGTCAGCAGGAAGAAGGACTTTACATTCGAGATAAAGAACCCCGGTTCTGTGAAAGTAAGACAGAAATGCCTGGAATGCTCAAACTGCGGAAAGAGTTATTTCGATGACGAAGAGATAAACCAGCTCTCAAAGAAGATAAAGAGAAAATTGAAGTAATTCTAAATATCATTTACAATAAAAGGTTTTTATCTGAAAAATTATTTCTTCCTTGAGACAACCTTGAAGCCTGTCTTCTCTGGTATGATGGTCGCTTTCTTGCCAGGCACCAAATTATAAGTCTGGACTATCGACTTGGGTATCCTAATGGCAACGGCCGTGCCCCATTTGGATATCTTCGCTTCCATAGTCTTCTTTTCCTTTTCGGATATATCATGAAGTTGTCTCATTGTTAGAACCTCGTCGCCACATTTGGGGCATCTCCAGCAATTATAAGCAATTCCGTCAGGATCCATCCCCGTGATTTCTTCCATAACAGACTTGCAATTCCAACATTTTCTCTCTTCGCTTCTTGTTTCTTTTTTTATTCTGTTCATAATCATCCCCACTCTATCGTGAGTATCAAAATTTTGTCTCTTTCCTTTCTTTCACCCAAGCATATCAGATTGCCTTTTCCGCATCTTTTAATAAATTTGACATAGTTTTTTCCAAATTGCTTCATTTCTCCGCACATTATTGCTTCTATTATCAGACCTGAATAGATTCCTCTTTCCTTGGCTTGTCTTCTAGCATGGTGTGAAAGCCTAACTATACAGTTGCCTTTGATGATATCTCTATATATCATATGATATCACTGTCATAAATATATTATGCAATTTTAGAGTCAGAAGTCAAATTAGTTTGTTACCACTTTTAGTGGTGAATTTTTATTTCAGATACACCATTTTCTTAATATGGTTTCGCTTACTTTCTACGGTGGCGTCAACGAGATTGGTGGAAATAAAATATTATTGGAAGACCGCGGCACGAATATTTTCCTTGACTTTGGGATGAGCTTTAGTCGAGCTAATCAATACTTCTCAGAGTTCTTGCAGCCGAGAAAGTGCAACGTGATTGGTGACCTGATCGAGTTCGGGTTATTGCCTGATTTGAAAGGATTATATAGAAGAGATTTTCTAAAGCATATGGGACGCGACTTCGAAGCAGAGCCATCTATCCAAGGAATATTCTTATCACATGCCCACGCTGACCATTCCGCTTATGTAAATCACATACGACATGACGTCCCAATATTCTGCTCAAAGCCGACCAAACTCATACTTGAAGCAATCCAGAATACTTCCCAGTCAGGATTTACGGATTTCCTTGACATTGTTGAAAACTTTCAAATCTATGTCAACAAACAAGGCGAATACAGCAGAAAGACTAAACAGTATCACTATAATGATATCGTTATTAAAAGGGAAGTCAACGACTTTGAGTTCGGAGATAAAATAAAAATTGATTCTTTGGAAATTATTCCTTATCCAGTTGATCATTCATTGCCTGGTGCGACTGGTTTTATTATTCATACTTCAGAAGGAGCGATAGTCTATACTGGTGATATAAGATTCCACGGCCGCCGCGGCGCTGAGAGTGAAACGTTCGTTGAAAAGTGCGCTGAGTCAAAGCCTGTCGCAATGATAAGTGAGGGAACGAGGATCAATGAGAGGAAGGGACAGAAAGAAGAAGATGTTGAGAAAAAGGTTTCCAAGATTGGTTGCAAGTGCAAGGGTCTTATAGTTGCTGACTGGCCGATACGTGATACTGATCGTATGCTGTCGTTTCTTAATGCAGCTAAGGCATTGGATAGGAAGTTGGCTATCAGTACTCGTCAGGCTTATTTGTTAAGTCTTTTGAAAGAGTGCAACGATGCCAAGATACCAAGCATTGATGACGAGAATCTTTGTGTCTATAGCATAAGAAAAGGCTGGGGAGTCATACGCAAGGACTTTCCGCAAAGGATAAAGGAGCAGGATTACGAGCATTGGGAAAAGCCTTTCCTTAACAATTGTTCTGACCATGAATGCGTTAGTAAAGATCCTAGCAAGTATGTTTGGTTCTGCTCGAACTTTGATCTGAAAGAGCTAATAGATATAAAACCGAGGAATGCTTTTTACGTTAAATCGACGTGCGAGCCATTTGATGTTGAGATGGAGATCGAACAAGAAAGAATTAATAATTGGCTAAGGCATTTTAAGATTAGGATGTTCAGGACGCATGTCTCAGGTCATGCGCCAGGGACGCTGCTTGGCAAGGCTGTGAAAAGAATAAAGCCGAAAGTCCTCTTTCCCGTTCATACTGAGCATCCTGGGTTGTTCAGGAAGTTTGCGAGAACGAAAGTTGTTAAGTATGGAAGAGAGTATAAAATTAAATAATGTATTTTTATGGATGATAAAATAACAATAGAAGATTTGAAAAAATTAGTTATAGCTTTCAGAGATGAAAGGGATTGGAAAAAGTATCATAATCCAAAAGACCTTGCTGTTTCTATGAGCATTGAAGCGGCCGAGTTACTAGAATTGTTTCAATGGAAAACTGCCGATGAAATAAAAGAAGTGTTGAAAAGCAATGAGAAATATCAGAATGTTTGTGAGGAATTGGCTGATATTATTGTATATTGTATTGATTTGGCAGATGCCATAAATGCTGACATATCAGAAATTGTAAAGAAGAAAATAGAACAGAATGAAAAGAAATATCCTGTAGAGAAAGCAAAAGGAAGCGCCAAAAAATATACGGAGTTATAATTATGAGACTTTATGAAGGCACGATTGAAAGTTTCAGAGATGATATAATTCAAAACAGGATTGCAGATATAATTTCTAAAAACTATTTTGATTATTATGGTAAAAGAGTAAACATATCAGAATTTAATTCTTGGAACATCTCACTGAATTTCCTTAAAAACGCATTTGACTTCTCAGAGTTGAAGGACAATAAAATAGTAGTCGAGTATGAACTGCCCTATTCAACTAGAAGGATAGACGCACTATTATTCGGCAAAGATGAATCTAACAGAGATAGTATAATTTTAATAGAGTTGAAACAGTGGTCAAACGAAAATGTCAAAGACTCTGAAATAGAAGGCAACGTTATAGTGAATTTTGGAAAGTTCGAGATTCAACATGCACATCCATCCCTTCAAGTTCAAGGATACCACTTCGATCTTAAGGATTTCGTAACTGTATTCGAGGAAAAACCAGAGGTATTCCTAAACTCATGCGCTTATTGTCACAACTATTCAAGATATGATAAAAACAATGTTCTATTTCTGTCAAAATTTGAAAAAATCATAGAGAATTATCCTCTGTTTGCTAAGGAAGACATAAAAGATTTTGGAAATTTTCTAAAGAAAAGACTTCAGAATGGCGCTGGAATAGAGGTATTCAACAGATTCATAAACAGTCCGATACATCCTTCGAAAAAGCTGCTAGATCACACAAAGAACATGATAAATAAGCAGCAGATATTCAATCTAATAGACGATCAGATTACCGCTTACAATGCCATAATGCACAAGGCGAAGAAGCTTGCAGATTCAGACAAGAAATCCGTGGTTATAATCAAAGGCGGTCCTGGAACCGGAAAGTCTGTCATTGCATTAGAGGTAATGGGAGAACTAATGAGGAAAGGTAAGACTGTATTTCATGCGACGGGTTCATCGGCATTTACAAATACACTTAGGAATATACTAGGAAGTAGGTCAAGCAAGTTTTTCAAATATTTTTTCAGCTTTACAAAATACAAAGAAAATGAAATAGACGTACTTATATGCGATGAGGCTCATAGGATAAGGAGAGATAGTAATGACTATGGAGTTCCATGGAAGCTGAGGTCAAAGAACCCACAGATAGAAGACCTCATAAGACCTTCCAAGCTATCGATATTTTTTATAGATGAGTATCAGGTGGTAAGACCTAGTGAGATTGGAAGTGTTGAATTAATAAAAGATGCTGCCAAGAAGTTAGGAGCAGAAATTATTGAAATGCCGGAATTAAAGACGCAATTTAGATGTGGTGGATCTGATTCGTATTTGCAGTGGGTTGAGAATATCCTTGGAATCAGGGAATCTGAGAAACAGTTTCTAACATCATCTGACAAAATGGAGTTTGTTATATTTGACGATTCAATAAAGCTCAAAGAAGCTATTCTTGAGAAGAACATTCAAAAGAAAAACAGTGCAAGGATTGTTGCAGGTTTCTGCTGGCCATGGAGCAAGCCTAATCCAGATGGAAGTCTAGTTAATGACGTTGTTATTGGCGATTTCAAAATGCCATGGGAAAACAAGGAAGAGTTCTGGAAATGGGCTACACATGAAAGTGGTATGGAACAAGTAGGAACTGTTTATACTGCACAGGGATTTGAGTTTGACTACATAGGCGTGATATTCGGCAATGACTTGATTTATGATAAAGAAAAGCAGATTTGGGTAGCAAAGCCAGAAAACTCTCATGATAGTATGGCGAAAAGAAATAACGAGAAGCTTGCCCAGCATCTCAAGAACATATACAGGGTTCTGATGTCACGAGCTCATAAGGGATGTTACATATATTTTATGGACAAAGGTACTGAAGAATTTTTTAGGTCAAGGATAAAGAGATAGTTAATAAACATTGAATTCGTCTACTAATTTCTCCAAGTCATTAAGAACTTTAAGAATCCTTTCCTTCTCTTCAGAAGAGAAGACTGCTCCTTCTTGAAGGATGTGATCTAGTTCTGACCATATACTCTGAAGTGTTTCAATCAAATGATTAGAATAATTCATGATTGAAAGAAGTTGAAATATATAATTAAACATTTGCTAACTACTTTAGTAGTAACTAACCACCAACTTTGTCAGATTTTTTTATATTACACTTGGAACAAAGTATCTGAATATTATCAACATCGTTGCTTCCGCCTTTAGAGAACGGAATTATATGATCAAAATGTAATTTTTTATCTGATCCACATTTAACGCATCTACCACCGTCTCTTTTCCACACTTCTTTTTGTACATCAGATGTTATACCTCTAGATCTATAGTTATCTGGGTCTAGAACCTCAGTCTCTTCTCCTCCAGAGGATAAGGTAAATCTATAAACATATCTTTTCCCATCAAAAGCCCTTTGAACACCAACAAGTTTGAATTCCCCTCTGTCAATCCATTTGTTCTTTTCTAGTTTTTCAAAAATAATCACAGGTTCTGCTTTTCTTTTTCCTTGAATAAAGTTTATTACGGCATTAGTTAAAGAACGATTCTGTCTTGTAAGTTCTTGATCTATAGACTTCTTATTTGGGTTTCCATAAGCATCTTCACCTTCATAAACTATTTGACCATCTATTCCTTCTTTATCAACATAAGGCGAACCTACTCTAACCGACATTAGAATTATAGTTGGCTTTGCGCCTTTTCCGTAATTTATTCCTCTTTGGATGTTTCCATATCGTTCCTTCAACTGTTGATAGGTAATTATATCATTTTTTGCCATTAGATCATTAATTATTATTTGCAAAACTTAATTAAAGCTTTTAATGTTTTATTACCACGTATGGTGGTAAAGAAACTTCTTTTTTAAGATTTTACATGATAATATATATCGTCTCAAAAATGAGAATTTTTCAAACCTATTGGTTTATATTTAAACTTTACGTATTTAAATTATGTTATAGAGGATTGATGCTTATGTATGATTATACACCCTATATAAACAATTTAAATACAACACTAAAGTCCTTTATATCAGAGGGGAAAATAAAAGCTAAAGAATCTGAAGAGAAATTAAACAGTTTTATTGAAATTTTAAAAGCTAGTCAATTTGATGTACTTTCCAAACCATTAGAAGAAGAAACTCAAGATATAATATTTAATGCTCTAAGAAATTTAAGAATTATAATAATTGAAATGAGAAATCAGTTAATGACTGCCTTTAAAAGACATGAAAATCCTACTACTGCTGAGAGATGCCTAGTTTTAATACCTTTTATACAAAATCTATCAAAAAACATAAGAGATTTTAAAATAAATAAGAATGATTATCTAATAACAACTATTTCTATTGATACTAGAAATTTGAGAAAAAAAGCTAAGGAATATAATTTGCTTACATCAATTGAAAATGAAATAAAAGAAGCCAATCTGCCAGCAGAGGAAATAAAGGATTTTTGCGAATCACTAAATCAAAAAATAGAAATTGAAATGCAAGATTTGTGATGCAATGGAATTTGTAATGATTGATAGTTGTACATTAATAACTTCTTCTCTTTTTATAGAAGTTGAAATAAAAGGAAAAACATTTTTTCTAAGACAAAGAAAGTTTAAAGAATGTGAAGCATTATTCGATTTATTCGCTAAACATAGAGAAGAGTTAGCATGTATCATTACGAGAACAGTTGAAATAGAAGCTACTACTGCATTAGAGAAGGCTGCCAAAAAATTATTAAAAATTTATTATTGGAAAATTACAGATTTGCAAAGTAAGTTCAATTATTCCACGTTAAAAAATGCAATATACGATGAATCCTTAGATAGAATGGAAGACATTATTGATGAATACTCGACAAGACCTCCTATGAATAGAGAAGATGTGAAAAGAATACTTCGTACTGAAATAGAGCCTTTTTTCATGAAAATAATGCCTGAGACATGTAGATATTTTCCAACTCCAATAATAATAAAAAGAATGATAGGCCCATTATCTGAGAAAAAAGAAATTCTAGATGGAATTAAAAATACACTTGGTTCAGATAAAATAATGTATGTAACAGGAGAACCAAAAATAAAAGATAAGTTGATTATGGCAGAAGCTACATATATCTGCAGAGTTAATAAGAAAAAAATTGTATATGTAGCTTCGTTGGATTACCATTTCATACCGAATCCGACACAAATTGATTCTTTTAAATCACCACTTCATTTTGTAAATTATGAAAACATGGACACTAGAATGCGAGATCTATTAAACAAAAATTTTGGATTTTTTGGTGCAAGACCAAAAGAATTACTTGAAATTTTTGAAACTAAAATGGGTTTGAAATAGTTAATATTTGTGAGATATTCAAAACTTTTGTAAATTCAATTTTCCTAAGGAAAATCTTCACGTTTTCTCACGAACTCTCACATTCGAGCGTGAGCAAACTTTCCATCGGCTTGTCTAACATATGTTTTATAGCATACATATTATGTCACTACTAACGCAATATATCTATCCTAACCTATTCACTAGCCTATATCTATAACATCATATATGACGAAAAGCTATGTTCGTAAAATATATAGACTAAACATTAAGTCATGATATATAGCTTATGAGCATTTTTCAGTGATAATTTTTCTATTCATGGCTTAATTGTGGCGTGGAATTCTTCTATGATGCGAGTCATATAGCCCTGGAACGCTCCAGCATCGAGAAAATAGTGTGTAGCATACTTTTTCCTGTCCTTAGTCGTATAGACTCGCTTCTCCTTCACTAATTGCACTTTCTTCAGTGGATTCACGACGAAGTAGAAGGTCCTTTTCGGTTTTTGATATTTGTCAAAGCCTATGCCCAACAGTCTACACAATTCTTGATGTTCCAGAGACTGTTTCTCCTTGAGAACAATGATCAATTTCTCTGCCATATCACGTATGTGAGCATTGCGAGCAGATTTTCCATACAACCAAAGCAATAATTCTTTCATAATTATATTTGATAACCTACATATAAAGATTAATGATAAGTGTCCGTAACGGTCCGACATGAAAAAATTGACTTTAGATATGGATGTACCATAGACATCTCTCATCAAATGATCATGATGCTATGGTATAAACATCCTAAAGGAGTGATAGATTAACAACAACTGTCTATAGAATTTTTTACACATATTTTTACGTAAAGGGATAGCCCAAATGAGAAACTTTTATTATTCCTTTAATGGAAATTCTTTGAAGTCTATACCAAGTTTAGCGAATTTTCTTCTTATTCCCTCGAAGTCATGTGCAATATCTATTCCGTTATCAGTAAGCTTGATTAATTTTACTCTTCCTTTCTTCTCAAACTCGACTAGACCTAATCTCCTGAACATATCCAGGACTTTGACAGTGTGAGAATAAGTGCAATCAACAACTTTTGACACTTGTGTGGCGTATCTTATGTCCTCATTCTTCAAACTCGTCAACATTTTTACAGGCTTTGGATGAAGAAAAATCATTTCAAATGCATTTTTCTGAATTTTTTTCATTGTCAAGATGTTTTCACCTAATATTTTTTTGTTTTTTTGATATATAAGCCTAATTTATAATCTGAGTCATATACTTTCTGTTATTATATTAGTAATATATATGACGTTACATATTTAATGGCCTATATTTATTACGATTATTATGACTAAATAGATATATTATAAAATATATTCGCTGAAACATCATTTTTTCGCTTGACTTTTAGTCTCACTTTTTCCTTTTAGGAAGTGAGAAATGCCTAAGAAATGAGATTTTGTAAGAACTTTTGCTTATCTCACGAATGTGAGGGGTTAGTGAGATCGAGATAATTGTGATAAATAAACTTCTTTTTCTTAGAAGCCTCAACTCCTACAAAATTTAAACGTTTTCTTATTCTATTATAGTTTTTCTCCTTTTGATTACAGTGGTCTCGAATGCAGCAGTAATTGACACCTCCTATCTCCATATGAGTAAATCTACTACTCTTAGGAGTCTTACCTTCACAGTCTCCACTATACATGCAACGCTGTCTTCTCATATTAATTTTAATAAAAAATAAAAATTTAAACTTATTAAAGTAAGTTTAATCAAGTGATAATATGGATTTTAGACAACTTGTAAAAGAAGGAGACTTTCTATATATTGTAGAACTAGAGCCACCTACGAGACCGGATCTTAGCGAAATACTCTCTAAGATAAAGGACTTGAACGCGGACGCTTTCAATGTGGTCGATTCGCCTCTAGCATACCCACTAATGAATCCTATTGCTTTATGCCACAAGGTCGAACATAACCTCAAGACGCCAACTATAATGCATTTCACCTGCAGAGATAGGAATCTGATAGAAATAAAGGCTCTTTTGCTCGCTGCAAGGGCCTTGGATATAAAGAACATCCTTGCTTTAACAGGTGATAAGATAAGTGAGAGATTCAAAGCAAAACCTGTTTTTGAGTTCTCCTCGTTAGGACTGATAAAATTCATAAAAGAACTGAACGAAAAAAAGAACACAGAGCTCTTTATCGGCTGCGGAGCAAACCTTAATGCAAACCTCGATGTGGAGATAAAAAGAACAAAGGAAAAAATAGCTGCTGGCGCAGAGTTCGTTATGACACAACCTTGTTTTGATATGATCAGTATTGAAAAATTTGTAAAGTCAATCGAAGCTCCTGTTTTCATTGGCTTGTTAACATTATACTCGAAGGAAGAGGCTGAGAACTTGAATAAAATGATGCCTGGCATATTCCCAACAGACGTATTCGAAGAAAATCTAGACGACGTGTATGCAAACTTGATAAGAGATATCAAAGAAACTGGAGCAAGAGGCGTTAACATAATGCCTTTTGGGAATTTTGAAAAAGCAAAGACACTAATCCAATAGTCATAGAGAAACATTAAGATTTCTAGCGATCTTACGCGCCTCGTCCAAATCTGTCACATATTTTTCAACAAACTTCGAAGGCGTCATGCCATATTCCCTATGAATAGTATGCATGGGGAATAAACAACCGCCAACTATGGCGTCAGGATTCCAAACAACAACGTTTACGCCTTCAGGGCTTATCCAATATCTTTTCCCCTCTTCTGTTTTTAATTGTACTGTTTTCTTATCATGGATATTGCTATATTCCACAACTTGACTATGAGCCCTCTCTAAAATAGGAACAAGCCTTTGAATCGCATCTTTATCAAACTTCTTTAAAGCTACAATAGCATTGAAAAAATCAGTATCCTGCATAAAAATCCATAGAACAATAAAACTTAAATCCTTATTTGTTCTTTAACCTGTCTTATATAATCCTGAACATAGCAACCAAACAGCCAAGGATTCCTTATATCAATTTTATATGCATATTCGCATCCTCTGCAAAAGATCGAGTTTACTATTCTGTTATCATTTTTACAATCAAATCTTGTATAGATAAAATCGTCATTACCTGACTTGAATGCTTCTTTAATTTCCTCTTCATCCTTCTTTGTTAGCTTCAGTATTATGTCTAGTTCTTTTTTCATAATTAATTTAGAACAGAAAAGGATTTAATCGAAACAGTAATGGATTTTCTGGAAAGTCTTCCTAAATTCCTCGACATCCTTCTTGATGTTTCTTTTTTCTTTTATTGCTTTCTTAAAGAACTCTGCCACTTCCTCGATGTTATGCTCCTTCATACCAATTCTCGTCAGCTCTTGTGTACCAAGTCTTATTCCAGACGGATTCTTGGTCGCGTCCTGCGGAGTGTCTATTGGCAAAGACATCTTGTTGCATATTATGTTGTTCGCTTCAAGTATTTCAGCGACAGTTCTTCCGCCACCAAACTCCTTGACGTTGACTATGACTTGATGCGATTCTGTAAAATCCTTCTCAGGACAAAGGACCTTAAAGCCTAGGTCGTACAGAGCTCTTCCTAATGTTTTAGCATTTTTAATTACCTGCTTAGCATATTCTTTCCCATACTCGTTCATCTCCAATGCTGTTATTGCCAAAGGAGGGATTCTATGGATGTGATGATTTGATATTGTACCTGGAAAAATTGCTGTTTGAATTTTTTTCCAGTCTTTTTCATCCAAGTCCTTCCTTCCAATTATTATTCCGCCCTGCGGTCCCTGGAATGTCTTGTGAGTAGAGGAGCAAATGACATCAGCACCTTCTTCCAAAGGCTCTTGGAACATCTTGTTATAAACCAGCCCGAACACGTGAGCAGAATCATAGGCAATCTTTATGCCTACATCTATTTGTTCCTTTATCTTTCTTATCGGATGAGGAAATAGAAACATAGAAGCTCCAAACATAACGACTTTTGGATTTACTTTTTTTATCAATTGGACGGTCTTATCAACATCTATGTTCATTTCCTTTGGATCAAAGAACATGTCAATAGAATTTAATCCCCTAACGCCAGCCATCCCCCATTGAGTAGAGCTGACGTGAGCACCATTCGGGATTCCTAAAGCAACGATGTTATCTCCTGGTTTTGCAAAAGCAGTATAAACAATTAAATTAGCAATTCCGCCAGATATTGGACGACAGTCAACAAAAGGTGTGTTAAAATTCTTTCTAAATATCTCATTGCAAAGCTCTTCTATGTCATAAGAATGCTGTGTGCCATGATAGTGACGCTCAGGTCCACTATGTTCGTTGTATCTTCCTGCAAAATCAGTCACAAAATATTTTTCTGCTAATGGCGACATCAAGGACTCTGAAGCAATCATGTTTATGCATTGCTCTCTTCTCCACTTGTTTTGAGCGTTTACAATATCTATTATTTTGTCTAACAACTAACCACCACCAAAAGCAATTATAAAGCCTAGTATTGTAAAGATTACTGCTGTAATTATTAATATTAGACCTAAATTGAAGATATTCGCACTTCCAAGGATTAATTGCACTCCAACATAGAACATTATGACATCCCTTATCATGCCTTTAAACCCCATCAAATCACTCTCAAGAATAGAATTTGAAAATATAAAAATTAATTGTTTATTTATAATGCTTATGTTACAAGAAAGTTGTTTAAACAATTACGAGGTTTTATAAGCATATATAGATTCTTAAAATTTAATTAACTATTCAAGTAAATTCTACATCTGAGACATTTACTAAGACCTTTGCATTCTGAGCAGGTGTAAGCTTTACTTTCATCTAAAGGTGGCAGATTACTTTTATAATTTCCATCAGCGTCTTTCTGAGCCTTTTCTAGTAATCCTCTGGTTGATTCTTTCATATAAATCAATGATAAGTGTTAATGAATTTAAATTTTATATATGTTGCTATTATCTCCTAGTTATTTAAAAATTACCTTTACTCACAAGCATATATATTTTTACACAGACGTAGTTAATTGATTTCCAAGAAAATAGCCACCAATAATCTCAAACAGTAGAATAAACAGTGCAAAAATGAATATTATTAAAAGAATTATAACTAAAACATAACCAAGAATCTTCGTATTTCTAGAAACTTTCTTTTTTGTAATAAAACGCGTAATTAAGAATATAACTGAGATAAAAAATATTGATACAAAAATAGTAATTATAATTAAAAATATTGATAGTTCTCCCATATAACTTACTAAATTTCGCCTAAATATATATGCTTCAGTCTACTCATAATTATTTAAATACTTTGAGAAACTTTTTTTCTAAAAACAAAGGCATAAATATTTTAAAATATCATTAGAATTAATGACTTCAAAAATTGCTGAAAACTGGCCTATACTTTCTGGAAAATATGAAGTTGGAAACAAAGAATCTAATGTTGCTATTGCAACTCTTTCAAGCAAATTTAACTTCCCAAAGGATTTGTTTACTCTTTGTGGAGAGATGAGAACAGAGAACCTTGGAATAGAAAGAGTAATAATAAACACAATCTCTAACTGCAATATAAGGTATATTGTAGTTTGCGGCAAGGAATCTAAAGGGCATTTTTCAGGTCAAAGCTTGGTTGCAATCCATGAGAACGGAATTGACGAGAACGGTAGAATCGTCGGTTCAAAGGGAGCCATACCTTTCATAGAAAATATTCCTAAAGAGGTTGTTGAAAGATTTAGAAGACAGGTAAAAAAGGTTATAAATTTAATTGACGAAACTGATGTTATAAAAATAATTGAAAAAATCAAGCTTATTCCAAGAGAAGAAGCATATAATGAAGAACCTTTTATTTTTAGGCTAATTGAAGAAACTAAAAAAGAAATAGCTTATAGCGGAAATAATGTTGTGATTGCTGATAATTTAGTTTTTGATCCAATAAACTTTATAATTTGTGATTAGATGTTCAAATTCCCAAAAGAATTGAAGACTGTTGAAATTGGAAGCGTAAAGGTTGGCGCTAATAACCCAATGCTTCTAATTGCAACAATGCTTTACAGAGAAGAGAAGAGAATAAGGACTATAAATGGAATAGATTTTGATGAAGCAAGAAGACAGATTGAGACTGTCTTAAATTTAAAAGAAAAAACTGAGCTGAACTTTCTTTTAGACGTATTCTTCGACAAGGAAGATGATTTTGAAAAGATAATTAATTTTGTAAATGCTTTCAACATTCCTTTCTCCATTGACTCGGAAGACTGGGAGACTAGAATAAAAGTGCTGAAACATTGTAATGAAACTGGACAATCAAAGAATACTGTGTATAACTCTATAAACTATGGCATGAACGAAGATGAAAGAGATGCAATAAAAGAACTAAGGCCTGAAAATGCTATACTTCTCGCTTACAATCCTTTGGACAGCTCAGTCAAAGGAAAAGTTGATTATGTTAAGAGTAGGCTCTTGCCATTTTCGCAGAATGCAAGAATAAAAAATGTCTTAATTGACAGCGGCGTAGTACCAATCGGTGCCGGCTCGTTGAACTCTATAAAAGCTGTCATAGCTTTGAAAGCTGAGCTAGGATATCCAACAGGCAGTGGTATTCATAACATTGCATCTGAATGGGTTCATAGCTTGGATAAGCCTGTCAGAGAAATATGCGATTCCAGTCTTTGCGCATGCCAAGCAATACTTGGTGCTGATTTTATACTTTACGGCCCTATAGAATCATCATGGCGAGTGTTCCCTGTTGTAAAAATGATATCAGATATATTAAAGGATGAATGAAATGACCGACTTCGAGTTCGATATAAAGGGATTTTTTGTCATTCTTGTTGATCATGAAAAAAAGAAAATAGTAGTTGAACATTATAATTATGTAAAAGACAAGAAACTTATTAAGACTGGAAAAATAAATGAAGTAGTAGAAGGTGTAAACGCAGAAGAACTCTGCAAAAAGATAATCAAAAGAGGACTTTTATCAAGATTAGACCATGCGTCATATTTAGGAAGGGAACTGCAAAAAGCTGAACAAGCTTTAAAGCATGGTTTTGAATATACGCAAGAATAAAAGGGTGATAAAACGAGTTATGGTGTAAAATTTGTTCAAGCTGAAACTCTTGGAGAAGGTTGGGAGAAGGCTGTCTTCACAATGATGACTGAAGGGTTTGACAGATGGGTCGAAGCGCCTGAGTTTAGAACAATGACAAAGGATTCTCCAATGTTTTTGATGATATCTAACCCGATGAAAGAACCTCGTCTTTCATCACTGGCTCCAATAAGCATTAAACTAGTCCAGGAGTATGCAGATAATTTAGTAAACGGCTTGCCGCCTGAAAAGGAAAATGAATTTGACTATACTTATTATTCTAGATTAAGATGCTATCCTGACTGCCAGATAAGAGCTTGGATGCCGAACGTAAGCAATGAAAAGGAAATAAATGATTTTGTCCAAAAAACAACTGGCGGCAAATGTGTTGTCAAAAGAATAGACCAAGTCCAAAAGGCAATTGAAACCTTGAAAAAGGATTTGGGAAGAAGGTCTGTTGTAATGCATACATGGATACCGATGCGTGACTTGGAAAAATTCACTCCGCAAAGAAAAGACACCTCTTCGCCCTGTCTAGTAATAATTCATCCACAGATAGTTGAGGATAAGATTCATTTCAATGTCGTCATGAAGACAAATGACTTGTTCAGCGGCTGGCCTGGAAACGCATTTGCATTCACGGCATTACAGAAATACATGGCTGAACAACTGGAAGTCGAGATAGGCAGTTACAATCATTTCTCAGTTGCAATGCAGATATATCAAGACCAATATGACTTTGCAAATAAAGTAGTTGAAAAATTCAAGAAATGATTTTATGGACATACCACTAGCACCTGTAGAGAAGATATTGAAAAAATCTAACATGAGAATCAGCGATGACGCTGTTAAGGAATTTGCCATTCTGCTGGAAGAACTGACAGCTGATGTTGCAGCAGAGGCAGCAGCAATTGCAAAAAGCAAGGGAAGAAAAACAGTGCTAACTGAGGATATAGCAGAAGCTAAGAGGAAAATCAAGTAGATTTTTGAGACAACACGACAACTAAGAAGATTACACCAAGCATAAGCATAAAAATACTTATTCCTAAAATCCCTGTTCCAATATTAATGTCAGAGGAATACTCTAGTATACCAAACAATAATAACGGAACTCCTACAAGAATAAGCGCGAGTGAAAAGAAAATTGAAAATGCCTTAGGCTCTGCCATAAAGTATAATTAATTTTTATATATTAAGATTACTTCTGTTGATAGTAAAAAAAGAATATAAACGTTAAAGAGTAATTTGATTTATGGATTTTAACGAGTTACTTCAGAAGATAATTGAAAAGACCGGACTTTCTCAAGACGATGTTCAAAAAAAGATACTTGAAAAACAACGAGAGCTGTCAAACCTAGTCTCCAAGGAAGGAGCTGCTTACATAATCGCAAAAGAACTAGGCTTGGACGTCTTCACTAAGGCGAAGAGGAGACTTGAAATAAGAAATGTCGTACCAAAGATAAGGGATTTAAAAATAACAGCAAGAGTCATAAGAATTTTTGAGACTAGAAATTTCCAAAAGAATGGAAAGAAAGGAAAAGTTGCAAGCATTATACTTGGGGATGAAACTGGGAACATAAGACTTTCTTTATGGGATAACCAAACTGACATAATTGAAAAAATAAAGCCTGGGATGGCAGTCGAGACTTTCGGAGCATACACAAGGGACAATGGCTTGGGTGGAGTGGAACTACGACTTGGAAATAAAGGCGGAGTAAGGATTTTAGAACAATGTGAATTGCCAACATTAGACAAACTGCAAAAGCCTTTTGAGATAGAAAGGAAAAACATCATAGCCCTGAAGGAAGGAGAGAATGCTGAGTTAAGAGCATCGCTCGTACAGCTATTTGAGACCAGCATCTTTTATGAAATCTGCCCTCAATGCGAAAGTAGGGTGGTGAAGGAAGGAAAGACCTTCAAATGCTCAGAACATGGAGTTGTAGAACCAACTAAAACCATAGTTTTATCAGGAATAATCGATGATGGTACGGCCAATATAAGAGCAGTCTTTTTTAGAAACGTAGCATTGGACTTGATAGGAATGGATATAAAACAAGCTTTGGAAAAAGAAGATGAATTCTTTGAGAACCTGAATATCTTAGGAAAGGAATTCATCATGGTTGGGAAAGCTAGAAAGAACAAAGTGTTTGAAAGACTGGAATTTGTTGTTAATAACGTTAAAGAAATTGACCCGATAGAAGAAGCTCATAAAATTATAAATATGTTAGCATCGAATGTTTAAGTGAGTTCTATGAGTAAAAAAATTGAAGACATTTCAGACCTACCTGGTGTAGGTGAAAAAATAGCAGATAAACTAAAGGAAGCCGGCTATACTGACATGATGGCTTTGGCTGCAGCATCGCCTCTTGAAGTAGTTGCTGCTGCTGAAATTGGAGAAGTGACAGCATCGAAGATAATCTATGCTGCAAGAGGGGCCTTAAACATTGGCTTTGAAAAAGCAACTGTCTTCCTTGAAAGAAGGGAAAATCTAGGTAAAATATCAACTGGATCAAAAAACTTTGACAAACTCTTAGAAGGCGGAGTAGAAACTCAAACAATAACTGAAACTCATGGAGCTTTTTCTAGTGGTAAATCGCAGCTCGGATTCCAGCTGGCAGTAAATGTTCAACAACCTAGAGAAAAAGGCGGCCTGGGTGGCGGTTGTTTATTCATTGACTGTGAGAACACGTTCAGACCTGAACGTGTTAAACAAATAGCTGAAGCCAAGGGATTAGACGCAAAGGAAATTTTAGAAAACATTTATGTTGTAAGAGCTTATAATTCTGACCATCAAATGGTTTTAACTGAAAAAGCTGGAGAATTAATTAAAGAAAAAAATATCAAACTTTTAGTAGTTGATTCTGTCACATCACTTTTTAGGGCTGATTATTTAGGAAGAGGAGAACTGGCAACAAGACAACAGAAGCTAAACAGACATTTGCATACTTTGCAGAGGTTAGCAGAGGTATACAACCTAGCAGTTTATGTCACAAACCAAGTAATGTCAAGACCTGACATACTTTTCGGTGACCCAACAGTGCCAATTGGTGGTCATATACTTGCTCACCAAGCTGGAACTCGTCTTTATCTAAGAAAGTCAAAAGGAGATACAAGAATAGCAAGAATCGTCGACTCACCGAATCTGCCTGAAGGTGAAACTATTTTTAGAATAACCACTGATGGAATCAAAGACACAGAAGAAAAATAATATTAAATAAAATCTACTTTCTTAACTACTTCTGATTTTCCTTTAGACTCAAAAATTGTACGTAAAATTTCATGCATTTCTAGAGTTTCTGGGTGGAAATCAGCATCGCGCTGTAAAAGAAAATCTGGACGTAAAAGGTAGTATGATTCAAACTCATCTAAATGACTTAAAAGCCTAACATCAATTGTTCCGCTCTTGTCGCAGGTTGGATAATCTTTGGAATTCCCACAGCGTGGAAAACATATATTATTAAAGTTACTGTCTATATTCGTATAAATTTTATTTTTACTTTCAAACCCTCTTAATTTAGAAGCAGCCTCTTTGGACATGAAAGTTTCATTTTCTAATCTTGGATAACATCTTGAATTACAAGGAAAATAACATGCATCACTAGACCACAAAGAATGTTTAAATGAATAAGCTTCATGTAAATTTCTTATTTTTAAATAATCTTCTATTCTTCTAGATTCTACTTTCTGGTTTGCCAAAGTGCCAGCACAAATTCTTTCTAATTCTTCACTAAGCTTCTGAAGTTCAATAGTCAACATTTTACCATTAGACAATGTCTTTCTCTGCAATTATTATGAAATCTCCAACAGATCTGACAGCAGAAAAGGGTATTAACAATCTGCCTTTATCATCTTCTGCAAGCTTTAATTCCATTGTTTGTTTTGTTGGTTCAGCAATAACTATGTTCATTAATTCTCCTGATTCTGTTATAAAATTAACATCTCCAACGACGCCAAACTTTCTTCCAGTATCTTCAGAAACAATGACCTTTCCTACTAAATCCTTGGCTCTAACCTTATCCATTCTTATCACCTTACTATATACAATTAATTTTAGATATTTAAATTTATGTTACTTAATAGGTTTTATGCTAGAAGGTGTAAGTTCCATTGCTGTAAGTTGTGAACTCTTAGGAACAATGAAAAAAATAGGAGTCCCAGTAACGGCAGATGATTTGTCTAAGAGAACAAAATACTCAACAGAACAAATAGGCCAATATCTGAAGGATATGGAGATGAGCAGACTCGTTGAAAGAGACCAAAAAAATAACACCTATGTTATAAGCAAAAGTATCGAACCGTTATTTCACTTTCCTTTAAGAAAGTTTAGCATTTTTTAGCTAATAATTGACTTGTTAATTTTACAACCTTATTTTCCATCTGTTTTTTTGTTAAGTTTGAATTATCTATGGTATAATCTGCCTTTTTTAGCAGCTGTTTCAAGCCAACTAATTTACCTAGTTCTGACTTGTCTCTTTCTTTTATATATTTTATTGACTCTTGCTTACCGAATCTACCTCTTTTTATTTCTCTTTGAGCTCTAACTTTAAAAGAAGATATTATTTTTATTAGAAAAATTCTGCCCTTATACAACCTTTTAAGAATAGCTAGTTCTTTTAGGTTCCTTACACCAACCAAAACAACTATTCCTTTGTCATTTTTCATTTTTTCCCAAATTCTTTGAACAATCAAATGCTCCCTACCGTCATGAAACCAAAGTCTCACTTTTGTATCATTCTCAGGAGTAAAGGGCCATCCTCTTCTTTTAATCTCCTCCCTGATTATATCCCCATTTTCAAAAACCTTGGCATGAAAATGTTTTTTAATAGCATCTGCTGCAAATGACTTTCCTGAACCAGGTAATCCCACTATTAAAATCAGAGCCTTTTTCATAGAACTATTTAGTTAAAATTAAAATAAAAAAGAAAGAAAAATTATTGAATTACTGGATTCAAACCGTAAACACCGTCTTTAATTTCATAATTAACAATTTGTCTCTTTCCATTTGGCAAAAGGCTAATTGTTTCACTGGGAATACCGCCGAAAAGACTGTCTAATGGTGTTGGTATTCTACCATTATTTTTTGTTACACAACTTACACATACACTACCCATATAATCACCATATAGTAATTACTATTAAATAGTATTTAAAGATAACTACTTAATAGGGGTAACGTTTAAATATCTGTTATACTATTTATCTAGCATGGATAGAAATGCGTACAAGCTTGCAACAAGTCAAGTGGGCATTGAAGATGGAAGTATTCGTGTAGGAAAGGAATTAATTTCTTTAGACGAAGGTAGAGATATGGTTCAAGGCTTCTTAGGAGTAAGGCCTAAATACCCAATAGATGTTGCTTTAAAATTAAATGAAGCAAGAGGTTATTTTAAACAGCTTTTAGATGACTACCACAGAAAAAGAAATTAAGACTGAACGAACAATGTTTTTATCTTAGGAGTTAAAGCATACATAAAGGCTTTACCTCTAGCTTCTCTTTGAACATAGCCGTCTAGCATGAGCCTTTTCAAGATATTGTTAACTGATCTTATTGCATGTCCCTTAGTCTTGTAGCTTTTCATGTCTAATTCATCAACTATTGCTGTCGGTATTAACCAGTCTCTTTTTGATAAAGCTTCTAGAATCTTCCTTTGTTTGTAGGGCAAGCTTCTAAATTGTTCTTCTGAAGGTGGTTTAGGCATGAATGTGACAACAGGCTCTTCAACTCTCACTTTTGGAAGTTCGATTTCTCTATGTTCTTCTATACCTTTTTCATCTATAACATCAAGATTTTTCTCCAAAGCAGTATTAACCAGCCTATCACAGTATTTTAAGACCTCTCTTGGAAAGCCACCAGTTCTCTCATAAATCTTCTCCAAAGCTGCATCTGTAAACGGCTCTATTCCTCTCCCACCAGCACTCTCAATTCTTCTCTGTATTAGCTGCTTTGTTTCAATTCTGTTTAAAGAACTCAGAGTTATTCTAGTAGTTATTCTTTGATCTAAAGTCTCTAACTCTGACTTTATCTTGTTTTCTAGAATAGGCATTCCAGCAATAACTAGACTCACATTATTAACTTGATCTGTCAAGACTCTAAGCCATTCTAAAACATTCTTATTAGTTTCATGGGCTTCATCTATTAGAAATACCAAGTGCTCATCTTTCAATTTTCTATTTATATAATTAGGAAGATTGTATAAAGTTGGTTTTTTGCCAAGTAGCCTCTCAAAGAAACTAATCCCAAAAATGTCTGTAAATATGTTAACTAGCTCTTCTGGCTTTTCTGGCGGCTTGCTTACATATAATTTTGACATGTCGTAATTCATCTCAAGCCATTTAAGAAAGGTGGTTTTGCCACTTCCTGTATTACCTGAAACTAGAGCAATCTTATGCTTGTTTTTGATATGATTATGAACTGCCTTAACTTGGTCATCATAGCCTACGAAAAGCTTTGGATCTATTTTAAGAACAAATGGATTTTCCTTCCAACCCCATTTTGAGATTTCTTCAGGCATAAATGTTCACATAATATTCACGTGAACTAAATATTTAAGCTTTACTATGTTCACGTGAACATGAAATTCACATGTGAAGTTTTTGTGAAGATAAAATGAACATTTCTTTAGGAAAATTCCCGAAAAATGCCATTTAATGTGAAGATGACGTGAAACTCAGTGGCATTTTTAGCTTTTTTGAAACTTCAACAGGTTTGTGAGAGTTTTCACGTGAAGATTTCGTGAAGTTCATATAATGTTCACGTGAAGTTCATATGATATTCACATGTTCACGCGTGAAGTTAACGTGAAGATATTTATATGTTAAACTTTATACTCGATGTTCACGTGAAGATGTAGTGTATGTGATACAAATGTGTGGAGAAAGTGCGAGCGTTAAATGTGAAGACGTGAAGATTTTATGAACGTTGGCGTGAACATTTTTATCGACAAAAAACGAATTATAACAGTGTTTTACACGATAATTAACGTAAAAAATAGGCTTAATTAATTTTAAATAGTTGATTGAATCATATATATAACAGGTGTTATAAATGGGCTCAGGAATTCATAGAACAACAATAAAAAATATCAATGATATATTAAATTTACTAAAGGAAGTAGGTGAAATCCATATAAGAGGTATTTCAAAGTCTCTAAATCTAAATCCTTTTGTAGTTTCTAATATAGTTGAGAAGTACCTATCTTACTTTTTAGAAATAAGGAGTATAGATCAATTCGGCTTAAGAATAAAACTCGTGAAACTAAAGCCTGGAATGGAAAATACTACTGCAGAAGATGTAATAAAGTACGTGAATCTCAAGAAGAAAATAAGAAATATTTAAATACTACTAATAAGTAATAAATAATATGGGAGAACAAACAACTTTTGACTTGATTAATTTAGTAATGAGATGTGGTGCTTTTCCAAATATCGGAGATTTTAATAGAGCTAAAAATGCTTATTCAACTTTATTTGAGAAGGGTATTCTACGTGAAGGAGAAAATATCTATACGATGTCACGCGTAGGAACTGCTATTCCTGGGAAAGTTACAAGATCGTTCGAAAACTATTTACAGGACAATTGTAATGTACCTTCTGATAAGTTAAGAGATGCTACATTGACCGTAATCGAAGCTAGAAGGGCTACTCCTGTTTTATCTCCTTAGCAACTATCTCTAAGCTTCCTTTGTACTCTTCTACCCTACCTAGAACTGATACCTGGTCTCCAACCTCTATTTCATACATACCATCTATATTTGAACTCTTAAAGGCTACTACAGATACCTCTCCAGATGTATCTGCAACCTTTAGAAAAGTGTGTCCATCCTTGCTAACGTAAATCGAGTTTACCATACCTGTAATCCTTTCTATCTGGCCTTGTTTTAGCTCTGAAATCTTAACTGTGTTTTGCTCATTATACCTAACTAAGAAGAATAAAGCTACTATTCCTATGGCAGCTACTGCAATTGATATCTTTATTATGTTCATAACCTTAGTAAGGTCGCTTGGAAAATGAATTTTTCTTACTACTTTTAGTGGTAATATCATATAGTTTTATATACTACTTGTTAGTAATTATTTTATATGTCTTGCAACGAGGTTAATGATAGAGCAATTCAATATGGAGAACGTATAGGCATGAATATGGCAACTGCATATATGAATGGAAATATGACAGCCTTAGGTGCTGCTTCTAACGATTTGTGTAATGCTAGGGCAGCAATAGAAAGAAATCCTGATTCTTTAACAAGATACTTTACTAAGAGAGACATTAATCTGGGTGTTAATTTAGCTCTTGCTTCAAAAGGAATAGAGAGAAAGGTATCATAATTAGATTTTAATGCTAAATACTTCTTCATATACAGGCCCGTTAGAAGATAGCTTAGATTGAAACATTGTAATTCTATTTATCATCATTTTACCAACTTCTATGTCTTCTAATTCCTTTAGAAGGACTATCATCTCATTCTTATTTCTTCCTGATCTTACTCTGCCTAAAGTCAAATGAGGTACGAACTTTTCTTTGCTTTCAAAACCTAAAGATTCTAATGCATTTTCTATCATTTCAGCTAACGAAGCTAGGGTTTGATAGCCTTCTTTTACTCCTAACCAAATAACTCTTACATAGCTATTATTTGGGAAAGCTCCTACTCCTGTTATTTTTATTTCGAAAGGTTGAAATTGCTTAAAAATGTCTTCTACAGCTTTCTTTACTTTTTCAACGTCTTCATCGCTTATTTCCTCAAAGAACTTCAAGTTAAAATGCAAGTTTTCTCTTTCAACGAACTTGATATCAAAATCAGAAAATCTGTCTTGGATTGCTTCTATTCTTGGCTTTAATTCATTTGGAATTGATATGCCTAGAAATGCACGCATAATTTTTTATTTAATTTCAATATTAATAAACATTTTGATATTTCCAGAGGAAAAATATGTTGTATAATACCTAAAACTATATAAATGTTTAGTAATAGTAATCTATTACTTGTGTTGGAAAATTAGAAAAACACAACATCTTGTGTTATTAAGGTGTGATTAGCTTGAAATGCCCATTTTGCTCTTCTAGTAATACCAGAGTCATTGATAAAAGAAAAGATGAGGAATTAGGTGCCAATAAAAGGCGTAGAGAATGCTTAAAATGTGGAAGAAGATTTACAACATTTGAAAAAGTAGAAGTCGAAGATATGGTAGTTGTCAAAAAAGATGGAAGAAGAGAATCCTTCAGCAAAGACAAGATAAAGAAAGGTGTTATAAGAGCTTGTGAAAAGCTCCCTGTTTCTTATAAAACAATTGAAAAGCTCGTAGACGACATAGAAGCTGAAGTAAGGTCATTTGGCCAGGAAGAAGTAGCTGCAACTGTTTTAGGAGACATGGTAATGAAAAAACTTAAGGAAATAAATGAGGTTGCTTATGTAAGGTTTGCATCTTACTACAAGTCTTTTACAGACATAACATCTTTCCAAAAGTCTTTAGATGCAGTAAACGTCATATCAGAAGAGCAAACAAAGGATTCTACTGATATCCACTTGTTTGTTTCAGCACCAACTCAAGGGTTAACTTCCAAGTGGGATAGACAAAAAATAATAGAAGCCTTAATGAACGAGACTGGAATCACTAAGGAAGAAGCTGAAAGTATAGCAGTATCAGTTGAAAAGAAAGTCCTGGGCTCTGGGATGAAAACAATCACAGTAAGCTTGGTGAGAGAGCTAGTTGATAATGAACTTTTTGAGAGAGGACTTGGAAAGAAGCTGGAAAAACAACAAACCCTTGGAATACCAAGCTTTAATTTGAATCAAATAATTTTCACAAAAAGCAATGAAAACAGCAACATTGCTGCAAACAACCCAGAAGCAGTTAACATGGAAATAGCTGAGGTCATACTTAAACAGTATGCATTAAAAGAAATATTTTCTAAGGACGTAGCTGATGCGCATATGGGTGGAGCAATACACATACACAACCTAGGAATGCCTATAAGAGTTTATTGCTCAGCGCACTCGCCTGAGTATTTGAAAAAATATGGATTAAGATTATTGAATTTATCAACTGCATCTACACCAGCAAAGTATGCTGGCACATTGACGGGCCATATAAACACCTTCTTAGCTTCTATGCAAGCTTATTATGCAGGAGCTTTGGGCCTTGCTTACATAAACATATTCTATGCGCCGCTACTCGTAGGATATGATTATAAGAGAATGAAACAAGAAGCTCAGTATTTAATTTTCTCATGCTCTCAGAATGCATTTTCAAGAGGTGGTCAGACTTTGTTTATAGACTTTAACATCCATCTAGGAACCCCTTCTTATCTTAAGAACGTGCCAGCTATAGGAGCTGGCGGGAAATATATGCATAAAATGCCAGATGGCTCGATAAAGTATTTAGATGATGTTCCAAGAGATGAAAAAGGAGATCTAATCCAGCCAAAAGAGGGAAGGATTCTAACTTATAGTGATTTTGAACACGAAGCACAATCATTTGCAAAAGCAATGATGGAAGTCTGGATGGCTGGCGACTCTGATGGAAAGCCATTTCCCTTTCCAAAATTCAACTTACATATTAACAATGAAACTTTCACTGACCCAAAGCAAAATGAATTGTTTAATTTTGCATGCAAAGTCTCTTCTGCTAATGGAGCAACATATTTTGTTTTTGATAGAGAGGATGCAACATTAAGCCAATGCTGCAGACTTAAAACAAAAATAACTGACAACTATATGATACAGCACCCAGAGTCTATGCGATTTTGTGGTTTCTTGAATGTAACATTGAACTTGCCACAAGCAGCATATAGAGCTGAAGGTGATTTGGATAAAACAATTGAAGAAATAAGGAAAACTATGGATACTGCTGCAAAGGCACACTTGCAAAAGAAGACCTTTATAAGAAAAATATCTAGCCAACCTGGCGCTCCACTTTGGCAATTAGGTATGGCAACCCCTGATGGAAAGCCTTATGTTGACTTAGAAAAGGTAACACACATCATAGGACTGATTGGTCTTAATGAGTGTGTTAAAAGAGTCACAGGACAGGAACTCCATGAAAGTGATGAAGCATACAAAACAGGACTAAAGATCATTTCAGCGATGTATTTCAAATGCAAAGAACTTGAAAAACAACTAGGAGTTAAATTCACTCTTGAAGAGACCCCTGCAGAAAGCACCTCATTAAGACTTGCAAAGCTTGACATGGTAAAATACCCTGAGGCAAAGAATTACATAAGAGGGAACATGGAAAATGGAGAAGTATATTATACGAACAGCATACATTTTGCACCAGATGCACCGTTATCAATAATTGAAAGAATAGACAAGCAAGGAAAGTTTAATTCTCTAATAGAGTCTGGTTCAATAACTCACTTGTTTGTAGGCGAACATTTACCTGATGCAAACTCTATAGCAAATCTAGTCAAAAAAACATGGGATAACACACAATCTGCTCAAATAGTCTTCTCGCCTGAATTCACAGTATGCGATGATTGCAAGAAAGTTTCATTAGGATACAAGAGAAGCGATGAGGCCAATTGCAAATTCTGCGGCAGCGACAATATTTATGGTATCAGTAGAGTCGTCGGATACTATTCAATAATTGGCGGAAAGAAAGATGGAAGGGAATTTGAAGGTTGGATAAAAAGCAAGCAAGGAGAATTCAAAGACAGACAAAAAGGAAACTATGGTGTTATAAATGCAAATCAAAATATTTTGGCAACCTGAATGCCCCAAGTGCCCACAAGCAAAGGAACTTGGAGAGAAGCTAAAGAAAGATGGACTAGAAGTCGAACTATTTAACGTAAAGGAAGTTGATGGTCTTTCCGAGTCTTTGTTTTATGATGTATTATCGACCCCATCTATTGTCATTGTTGATGACGGAGAGAAAAAAGCTGCTTGGTATGGAGACGTCCCAGATTTAAAAGATATAAAAGATTTTCTATGAAAATAAAAGGTTTTATAAAAAATACATTCATCGAATATCCTGGAAAAATTGCTGCAATGATATTCTTACCTAGCTGTAATTTTAGATGTTCTTTCTGTTTTAACCCAGAGCTTATACTAGAGAGCGACAAAATAAAAGATGTTGATGAAAAGGAAGTCTTTGGATTCTTAGAAAAGCAGAAAAAATGGATTGACGCTGTTGTTTTTAGTATCGCTGGTGATGAACATGTAATAATTAAAAATAGTGAAACTTTCAAGCATGTTCCAATTAAAGAATTGTGGGATGAAGCTAGAGAAACAACTGCAAAGCGTGAACCAATTACATATGAATGTCAGACAGTAGATTTTGAGTGCTTAACAAAAGAAGGATTTAAACCGGCCAAAGAGATAATCAGACATAAAACAAAGGAACTTTGGAAAATAACAGCAACCCCAGGAAACTATAATATAAAATTAACTAATGCTCATAGCATTTTTACCTTAACAAAGGATGGTTTGTGTTCAAAAAAAGTAAATGAACTTAAAATTGGAGATTTTGTCCTCAGCCCTAAAGGCGAAATGCTTGAAAACACAGGACATATTGAAAAAATTGATCTGCTAGAATATGTGAGCGATGTAATAGAATTAAATAAAAGCTCAAAACAAAAGCGGATTAAGTATTGGAAGCAAATAATCAAACAGCTTGAAAACAAATCTATATCTCAATTAAGCAGGGAAATCGGACATACGCGTAGTGTAATTCGCAGGTATAGAAACTTTTTTAAAGGAAATCTGGATTTATTAGAGGAATGGATAGTTACAAATTCTGATATAAGGCATAAAACTTCAAGGGTTAAGATTCCTAGATTTATTCCTGTAACAGAAGAGCTATGCAGATTTCTAGGTTACGCTGCTGCAGAAGGATGCCCTAAATATACGTATTTAAAAAGCAAAAAAAGAGTTGAAAGTTCTTATCAGTTTAGTTTGGGTAATGAATTACCTTTAGCGAGAAAAATACTTGATTTGTATCATCATATTTTCAAATCTGAATCCGGAGCTATAATGGAAAAGCATAAAAATGAAAATGTACAATACGACGTAATCGTTGGAAACATTTTGATATCAAAATTTATAAGCGAATTGATTGGAAAGGGGTTTATTAATAAGCATATCCCTACAATCGTTTTCAACGCAGCAAATGAAAACAAAATTGCTTTCTTAAAAGCATTAGCAGAAGGCGACGGACATCATAGAGTAAGGCATGATAAATCACAGCAAGAATTCTCAATTAAAACTTCAAGCCCCAGTCTTTGTGCAGACGTAATATTCTTGGCAAAAACACTTGGAGCATTTGCTTGGCTTGAGGAAGATGAGAAAAATAAATCTTTTAGAATTGTTATATCATCAAATTCTTTGAATAAATTAAATATCGAAAAAAGAATTAAAACGCTCTATACGTTTGATACGAGAGTTTCGGGAATACCTAAACCCCTTATCGGCTATGCTTTTAGAGGTCAAAAAAGATTAGCTCGAGAAAAACTTAAAAAATGGTTAAGCTTGGACAACTTTACCAATAAGCAAAAAGCTCTTGCAATAAGGCATGGTTTTCTAACAAAAAAAGGCAATGTGACTTGTAAAAGTAAAAGACTTCAATTCCTCTATAATTTAACCAAGAATTGGGACATTAAAGAAATTAAATCAATTAAAAGGATAAAATTAAAGCATTCGGAATATGTTTATGATTTAGTTGTACCAAATAATCATTCTTTTGTAGGTGGTACTGGCTCATTGCTACTTCATAATTCAGGCGGGGAACCGACTTTGCATAAAGACTTGCCTGATTTTATTAAGAAAACAAAGAAAATGGGATTTCTAGTAAGAATCTATACCAACGGTTCTAACCCGGAGATGCTGAAGCAATTGATTGACAAAAAACTAATAGATTCGATTGCGATGGATATCAAGGCACCTTTAACAGAGAGCAGTTATGAAGCTGTAACAAATGTCAAAGGTATGATAGAAAATGTAAAGAAAAGCATTTCATTGATAATGTGCTCTGACTTGGACTATGAGTTTAGGACAACTGTCGTGCCAAGCTTACATTCGGAAAAAGACATAGAAGAGATTGCAAAATATGTTAAAGACGCTAACTTACTTGTCTTACAGAAGTTCCTTCCTGAAAATGCTTTGGATAATAAATTGAAAAAATTGAAAACGCAGAACGATGAAGAAATGGAAAAGCTTGCTAACATTGCTAGGAAGTATGTTAAGAACGTAAGTTGGAGATAAGTTAACTTACACTATCTTATTTTCATATTCGCTTGTACTGGTTAAATAGGTAGAAACTCAGTTCCTTTAAGAATTTTAGGACAATTGCCTTTGTATCATTAGTTGTTGTAAATGAGATTTCCAGTAATTCCTTCTTGCCTGTGTTTTAGAATGACAACTATGACAAAGCGAAATTAAGTTTTGTTTCTCTATGTTTTTCTTGTCATAATCAATATGATGAACATCTAAACTCTTCGATATTTTTCCGCATATTTGACAAGTAAAATTATCTCTCTTTCTTATTTCTTTTCTTATCCAAGTTTTAAAGGCAGCAGGATATTCTTTCTCAGGATTAGTATATCTTCTACCCTCGTTATATGCCCTTTTCAAGGACTCGCTTCTCTTTAATTGAGCTTCTTTTGATTGTTTCTTACTAAACCAATATTTAGGAGAAGGATGACCTTTCTTAAATGTTCCGCTGTTTGGTTTTAATTTCCCAGAAGAATATAGAAGCTTCATAGTTTCAGAATGTTTTGGGTTTTTCTTTCCTAACCAATAATAGTGTTTTCCTTTATTACTTTCTCCTATTTTCTTTTTTTGTTCTTCACTTAATTTTTTGCCTATATGAGAATTCGCTAATTTTTGAATTATTATAGGTTTTAGCTCCTTACCTTTTGTTTGCCACCAGAAGCTACGTCTTTCTTTCATCTTTTCTATTGTTTCTTTAGAATGTTTCTTTCCTTTAGTCCAAGGAATATGACCTTTCTTAAATTTCATATTTATATTTTATATTTAACAAACATAACCCTATCCCAAGCATATCTCTAGGCGTTAAAGAACATCACTACTACCTATTTAATCCAACATTAGGTTATTTTCATATAACGTATGGAAACTACATTTTTGGCATTGTTATATTAACATTCTTTACTAGAACATGCGGTGTAAGAACCGGAGACTGCCCTTCCAGACCCCACCAAATAATCCATTCAGGTTTGTTTGCCAAGTCAGAAAAATTCTCTAAGATTCTTTGAAGATTATCAGTAATTCTTATCCCTTTCAATGACTTTACAAGTTCTCCATTCTTTATCAGAAATATGCCGTCTCGCGGTATGGTTGAGAAATCGCCTGACAAATAATTCTGAAACCTAGTGTACCAAACATTAGTAACATATACGCCGCTATCAATTTTTTTTATTAACTTCTCTTTTGTAATCTTTCCATCTTTCAGAATTGTGTTAGTCGGAGACGGTGCAATTAAGCCTGCGTTAGAAGTGGTCTTAGTTTTGTACTTCTTTGCTGTAGAAGTGTTGTGTAAATATTTTTTTAGAACTCCTTTTTCAATTATGCTCGTTGTTTGCGTAGGAGCTCCTTCATCATCAAACACACTAGAGAAATAACCGTTTTCCTTTCTACCATCATCAATTAAATTAACAATTGGACTTCCAATCTTCTTGTTTAACTTGTCTTTAAGGAATGAGAATCCAGAGTCTACCATAAATGCAGAAGCAGACCTGCTTGTAAGGTTCAATAGATTAGCTATGGCAAGTGGCTCGAATAATATATCAAACTTTCCTTCTTCAGCTTTCTCAGGATTCCTAGCAAGTTTAGATATTTCACCAGCCCTTCTCCCTAATTCTTCTGGTTTTATTTTACTTAAGACCCGAGAGCATGATGCAGCATGGCCGGATTCATCATCTGCATTAAAGGCACGTATTGACAATTGAATGGAAGTTGCCTTCTCACTAGCAGAAACATTGTTTGAAGTCTCTAAGCTTCTTTCACTATAGCTTGTATAAAGAATTCCTGCAGTATTCTTACTATTCTCAAGAGCAGAATTAATCATTGACTCGACTATGTCAGTTGTATCTGCACTAATTACCTTCTTGTCAAATGACTTTGCTATCTGTTTGTATCTGAAAGGACCTTCAGCTATTCCAAGATAGTTCTTATTTTCTTGGAGCATTTTTGCGTTCTTGATCAGATTCCTTATAGAATTTTTCAAAGCTTCCTCAGAGATATCAAAAAGAACTGTAGTAATAACTTTTTTCTTACAAGCTATGAATATCTTGCAGCTTTCCATTTTCCATTTCTGTGAAACAGCTATGCTGTTATTTGCAAACTTAACTTGTTTAGTTTCTCCATTATTTTTTTCAATAATAACATCATCTGCACCTTCTTTCAAGGCAAAATTTATTAAATTCATAATTACACCAAAATAATATTCCTTAATCTTATATGAGGTCCACCAAACCAAACTGGAATTCCTTGCATCGGATCTCCTTTACCACAGTTGCCTGCAACAAAATCCAAGTCTTTACCGACTGCATCAATTGAACTCCAGAACTTCGGAGTAGTTATCTCTAAGGCAGGTCTTTTCACTAGCCGTTTTAATTCACCGTTCTCTATCATGTAAGCTTCAAGGCCAGTATATTTTTGGTTGAATCTTTTGTCATCAATGTTCCATTCCATGTAAGTTTTAATATAAACCCCATTCTTGATTGATTCTAATAATTCTTCAAAACTATGATTGCCCGGTACAACAAAAGTGTTTGCCATTCTCACTAACGGCTCGTTATACCATGCGTTCGCACGAGCAGAACCGTTGCTCTGTGTTTTTAATTCAAAAGCAGTTTCCCTGTTTTGTAAAAACGAATTTATCAGACCGTTTTTAATTAGAATTCTTCTTTCAGCTCTCATCCCTTCCTCGTCATAAAGATAATAACCGTAACTATTAGGCAAAGTTGGGTCGTCCGCAACGCTCACGACATCGCTCCCAATTTTTTGACCTAACATACCTGTTGTAACAAAAGACTTGCCTGCCTGAGCTGCTTCTCTGCCTAGAATTCTATCTGCCTCGTAAGGATGGCCACAACTTTCATGAGAGGCTATGCCAACAATCTCAGGAGCAAGTATTACATCATACTTACCTTTAACAAGCTTCTTTGCTTTTGAAAGTTTAGCAAGCATATCAGCCTCGTCAGATAACTTTTCAATCAAGTTCCATTTATTAAATATCTCCCAACCACCAGAGCCGCCGTATTGAAAGGACCTTTGCTCACTGTCGCCGTTTGCAACTAGAGTTAGGGCATATTCAAATCCGATTCTTGGTATTTTAGAAATTATCCTAGAGCCTTCTGAGTTAGCATAAATCTTTTCTTTTATTTCATCGTAAAGCTCAAAATATCTCATTGCCATTTTTTTGCTAAGCAACGATTTTTCTAAATCGAAAATAGCTTTGATTTTTTCCTCTTGACTAACGTTCTCTAAATTAATTTTTTGCTTGACTTCGTAATTACAACCATAGACTTTTTCTTTTGAAAAGTCTATTGGATTTTTAAGAATCTTATTTGAGCTCTTATTGATGGTCTTGTCTATTAGAGCTTTCAGTTTAGCAAATTCAAGAGTGTTAGAATAAAGCGTTCCTAGAAATCCTTTTTTCAAATACCTTATTGCTATCCCAAAAGTCTTTGAAATATCAGTAGCTTCCAGAACGCCGTTCTTAACAATAAATCTGCTTCCACTAGTATTCTCATATCTAACTTCTGCATAGCCTGCTAGGCCTTCTACATACTTCAATACCCTTTCAACTATATCAAGCATTTCTATAATTTATTTTAATCATATATTAATATTAAATTTACTTCAAATCTTGTATTGTTAAGACTACCATGCCTTCAGGCGTTCTTATTCTTCCTACCTTCATTCCAATAACATATTTCACGCCGTTGCTTGCACACTGGTTGACGAGCTTTTGATCTACGTCGCCATCAAGTACTATAACTTCTGCATCCAGCTCTCGCATTGCTGAAAACATTTCTTTTATTGGAACTCTTCCTAATATTTCTAACGACCCGTCTAAAAAGCAAGCTGCCCTAGTTCCTGTTAAATCCTCTAGGACTTCTCTGAATCTTTGCAGCTTGTCAAACTCAATGCCTGATTTGTATGTAGGGGTCACTTTTTCAATTGCTACCTGCTCTTCCTTTACAACCTCTGGCTTTGTCTGTTCAGTTGGCTCTTTCGCTCTTAAGCATTGGAATATCTCTTTCTTGCCGAGTTCTTCTACTTCCTTCCCTCTAGGTGCTCTTGCAACAAAGTCTATCTCAGCGATTGATAAAAGTTCTTTTAGGATCAAATCACCGCCTCTGTCGCCATCAAGAAAGGCAGTTGCTGTTTTTTGCTTTGAAATATCTATAATTGGCTTTGGAACTGATGTCCCTTCAATTGCAATCACATTTTTTATTCCATTCCTTAATAGCGCTAGAACATCTGCCCTACCTTCCACAATAATTACAGAGTCGTATGTGTCTAGATTTGGACCTGCTGGCAATCCTCTATAATCTCCAATCTCTGCTACTCTTACTGCTTCTTTTATTTGCTCTGCTATTTGCTGAGGATCTGAGAACCCTTCTTCAAACATTCTCCCTAGAAGATCCTTTGCTCTATTTATGACATAGTTTCTTTTTGCGATCCTAACGTCCTCGATTTTATCAATGTAAATCTTTGCATTGCATGGCCCTACTCTTTCTATTGTTTCTATACAAGCTGCTATTAAAGCAGTCTCAGAACTGTCCAAAGAAGACGGGATAGATATTATGCCTGATGCCTTACCGTTTATATTTTTTATTTCAACATCAATTCTTCCAATTCTTCCTGTTTTTTGCAATTCCCTAAGTTCCATATCAGGACCTAACAAACCTTCAGTTTGGCCAAACACAGCGCCAATAACATCCGGCTTTTCTACAGTCCCGTCTGCCTCGAATTTAGCATAAATTGTATATTTTGAAGTTGCTTGCGCAAGTTTACTCATATATAACACCTCTTAATTCCTCAATTTTTTTGATTTTTAATTTAGCAAACATTAAACCGATTTTCCTTCTGGTTTCTTTATCTGCTTTTTTGCCGAGGTGTTGAAGAAATATGTTAAGTTTCTTTGCTATTTGCTTTCCTTCAGAGTCAAAGTCTGCTAGTATTAGCACTTCACTCTCTTTCAAGGTCTCTACTGTTTCATAGAGCCCTTTTTCAATTGTAATTATATTAGTGAAATTCAATGAGCATAAAACTTTTTTATCTCTTTTACCTTCAACTATTGTTTGTTTATCCTTGTTTTTTTCAAGTATTTCTAATAATTCTTCAACCTCTCGGTTTATCATATGTACATTTTAAAAGTATTTAAATTTATGATTTTTGCTATATTAAGTTATCTCTATAACGACAAGAAAAAATGCGCTTGACAACTTTTGCTAGGTTATGTAAATATTTGGTGAAGTTGTTATTTCTGTCTTGTATAGTTCCAACCGCTCATACTAATAGAGGTTTGCTTTAGCTCCAAAATGTCATCATCCAAAAGTCTATAGTACATATAAAACGTACCATTGGAAGCAGTCTGCCTGAACTGTGGGGCAATATTAGTCATTTTTATAGAACTCTTATTCAATATTTCATAAATAAGTCTATTTCCAGAAGCGATTGTACCGTTTGAGTATCCTGCTTGCGTAACTAAAGTTTTATTTTCATTTCTAGTATGGGAACATATTTTCGGATTAAGGCATAATTATTTAAACTGTTAATTCTATCATCTTCATATAAAATAAAGGAGAATTTAAATGCCATTTGAAA
>CAZYZB010000001.1:6887-46206 GCA_964651405.1 uncultured archaeon | reverse complement strand
ACTTATGCTAACAACGTCAATGTCAGCTTTTGGGTCACTAACGAGTCTTCTGCCTACAGGCTTGAGAACATCAGTACTACTGACTCTTTGGGAAATGCCAGTTATTGGTTTGATCCAAACTGCACACACACTGCTGACAGGCATTACTGGATAGCTGGTACGACTGACAGCTGTTATCGGGATTTGAATGCAACAGCAACCAACTTCACATTGAATGTCACTGGTGATTTAAGATTACTCACAATAACATCACCAAACGGAGAGAAATATCTGAGAGGAGAATATCCAGACGGAGAAAACATTCCAATTATAGGAAACATTAGCGATGAATGTGATTTTGTAGTAACTGATGCTAATGTTAACTTTTCTGCAATAAGAGGTGCTGCGATTAATTATTGTAACCCAATAGTAAACGTCGGTGATGGAAGTTACAATTGTAGTCTAAATACAAGTGGTTTCTTAGCTCAAGGCTGGGATGTAAAATTGAATGCCACTAGACAGAATTATAATTATAATGAAACTAACGAAACTTATCAAGCAAACCAAAGAGGCTTCTGGGTTGAAACCAAACCAGTGCTAACAAGTAACTTTGTAGTACAATCTTACAACTCAACAGGAATACAAGATGATGGTGGTTGGGGAGAAAGGTGGATATTCAGAGTTAATGCTTCAGATGAGGACAACGACACGATGACTGTAAAACTTTTTGTAAATTCTAGTCAAACTGTTCCGTCAGGAGAATGGGCACAACCAAATGCAACTGCCATGTCAAACACAACTATACAGGGGAATAATACAATCGTAACTTTCATAATCTATGGATGGCCTGCATTCAATAATCCTGGACTAGGACCTCATGCATTTAAATTCAACGTGAGTGAAACTTCTCCAGATCCGCAGCTCCCACAGAATATTAATGAAACTGCTAATGGAGCATTTACAGTCAGAGAAGATGATATTTTATTGGAATATATAGAAGGCAATGGTACGATTGTCAACAGAAGTTCTGGCTCTCAGACATTAAGTGTAAGAGTATTCGATAGAGATAAAGGAGTTTACCCAACAATCGGATTTACAGGCAATATGTGGGTAACTAATGATACTGCAAGTAGCTTTATACAAGTAGGCTCTTCAACATCTCAAGGCTATATAAATACAAGCTCTGGACAATTCGATCCTGGATGTAATTTTGAAGTTGGACCACAAAAATGGAAAGCTGGCATAATAACATCTTCAGCTTACAAGATTACAAACAGTACTAATTTCAGCATAAACGTAACAACTATAGATTTAAGAGTTAATTTCCTAGAACCATTGAATGGACACTTGTTCCTGAAAGGAATAGAAAATGTAGGCGTTAGAGCTAACATAACTGATGAGTGTAGACCGATTACAAATGCTAATGTAACATTCAAGTCACAACAGCTTTTAGCTACACCACAAGAAAAAGATTGTGTTAATGATCAGAGTCCTCAAGGAGCAATAATATATGAAGGTGGAGGAGTTTATAACTGCACATTTAGAAACACAACCCATGGTACAAATCCGCCAGCATGGAACTATGGTTATGTTAACGTGACAACAAAGGCAGAAAAACAATATTATACTTCATCTGAAACTAACCTAACGATTAATTCTTATTACTTAACATCAAAACCAGTATTAACTTTAGATGCGCCCACAACTTCTGCTGGGTATTATTCGTGGGGAGACTCTTGGACATTTGCAACAAATGCAGAAGATAATGATAAAGACGGTGAGCTTGGCAGCACGTTGAATGTTTCATTATGGTTAAACCTTACTGGCAATTGGGATTATTATAGTTCAAAGATATGTGTTCCTTCTACAGGAAACTGCACAGACGCTTATTTGGCATTTAGTGGCATAAGCTTCGATTGTAACAGAACATATAGTGACGTTGGAAATAAATTCTTCAAGTTTAATGTTTCAGACAATTTTAACTACACGAATCAAGGTAATAATACATTCTCAATAGCAGTTGATCCAACTTCTCCTAACATAGTATCTTTATTCGGTGATGGAGATTCAATTGGCAGAGAAGGAACTGGAACTACTTATTTAGGAGTTAAATTTATAGACGACCTACAAGGTGAAATTAATTTTGAAAATGTTAATGGAACTGTTCAGTTCACAACAAATGGAGATAACTTCTTTAACTACACTAATATCAAGACTAAGAGTGATGGTTACTTTAATTATAGCTTTGAACCAGATTGTAATTTTTCAGCAGGAAGACAATGGTGGAAGATAGCATTAAATGATAGTTGTTATGGAGTTAGTCAAACCGATAATAAAACCACATATATTTACGGTCAATTAAAGAACTCAATAATTTATCCTCCGCAAAGTTCTATGATAGTCGCTGGTCTCACAGTAAATGTTACATCAAATATTTCAGATGAATGTAGTTTAGCAATAACAAGTGCAAATGTGAGTCATGAAAAAAGAAATCCAAATTTAATATATGAGCTATTGCAACCATCGCCTGCACAAGAATTAAGCAGCGGTCAATACAACAATACATGGAACACGAGCCTGCACATGGGTGGTTATTACAGTATAAGGGTAAACTCGAGTAAAACTTATTACTATGATAATTCAACTTTGCTTGTAAACTGGACTTATTTGAATAATACTGCAACTGAGTATTCAAATTTAAATGTCAGTCCTTCTATTGAAGGCTGGGGAACTAAATTTAATTATAGTGTAAATGTTAATGACACTCAACTGGATAATGTAACTTGTACTTTATTCATAAGCAAAAATGATGGAAACAGCTGGATTAACAGAGGCAATGTGACGATAAACAATGGGATTGGCCTCTGCAGCATAAACGTGAGCGATTTCATATGTGAAGAGATCGACAATTCTACTAATACAAAATGGTTTAGATGGCAAATATATGATGGCACAAATATAGGAAATACCTCAGCTGTACAAGGACCAAACATAACTAAAGATGATGCAGTAATTTATTATATTTGGGGAAACGACACCAAAGTAAACAGATCAGACAGTTCTTCAAACAATGTAGATTTATTAATCCTTGGTGTAAATGATACAGACAAAAATGTTCCAGCTAATAATTCTAATGTGACATTCTATATAACAAAAAGTGAAAGTGTTTTCTTATCTCAAATGAACTCAACTAATTCTTCAGGCCATGTATTATATTACTTTAATCCAGATTGTAATTACAACTCGCCTGGACCACAAAAATGGAAGGGTATTATAACAGATAATTGCTATGTACAACAAAATACAACAAACTACACTTTAGAAATATACGCTGATTTAAATTATACTCCATATGCTTACAGGTCTCCTAACTTTTATAATGATCAGACTGTTCTAAGAGACGAGCAAAACTTAACAATAAATGCTGGAGTTCCTCCAACAGATGAAGCGATTAAGGATGATTGTAACGTAGAAATTAATGTAAGCAGCATAACTATGCAAGCTATAAACAATGTAACAAATGACACTTACAATTGCACAGAAATAGTTCAACCACTATCAACAACTGGGGTTTATAGATGTAATAGAAATACCTCAGACATGAGAGCTAGATGGTATAATATTATCGTAAACGTCACAAAGGATTACTTTAATAATAAATCTGTTAGAGTTAATGGTTCATTCTTTATAGAAACAAAGCCGTCAATCTTAAACACCTCTATAGTTTCTACCCAAGGCGGAGAAATAGGCGGTTGGGGAGAAAGATTTTATTTCAATGCGACTGTTAACGATGATGATTACGATTACATTAATGCCACACTTTACGTAAGAAGGTTTGGAATAGGCAGTTGGTTACAAGCTAACAAAACAAACATCGAGTCTCCTGCCATAAACACAACAATAACTTTAAGTTGGTCAAAAGGAGCTTGCGAAGCGAGCCAATCTGATCCTTATCCTCATATTTGGGAATTCAAATTCAATGCTACAGACGATGGAAATAGTCCTTTGTTTGGAGATACAATATATGAAACTACAATAGAACCAAAGAACTTTTCATTAGAGAAGAATGATGTTAACTTAACATTTATGAGTGGGAACACTGAAGTTTGGAGAAATGGAACAGATTACATAAATCTAAGTTTAAAGATTACAGATTTTGACCGTGGAAATATAGCTATAGGCTCTGGTGTAAATGGTAGTTTCTGGGTAACTACTAACGGAACTAATTTTGCTGGTCAAAAAATTTCAAGCTCAGATGATGATAGTAATTTAACCTATAAATTCCCACAAGACATACCAGCTGGTCAAGCTAAGTGCGATTACAAGACTGGCACGCAAAATTGGTTTGGAGGAGTTTACAATGATGCATGTTACAAATATAAGAACAGTACAAATTACACATTTGCATTAAAATCTTATTTAGCACCATCAATAGTAAATCCTTCTGGTCAAGGATACATTTTCGGAGATCCTGTACCTGCCAATGGAACTTTAAATGACGAATGTAGTTACATAGAAAATGCAACTGTTACGTATAGATATACTCACCAATCCGGAGTATACTATGATTGTACAAAAATAGACAACAATGGTTGGATGGAAAATTTAGGATGGTATAATTGTACAAAAATACCATTTTCAAGAGGTTGGTACAATATAAGTATGTCAGCTAGCAAGAATTATTATGCTAGCAATTCTACTTTAAAATATAATGCATTCTATCTTGGCTATAGGCCTGATTTGTACAATCCTCGTGTTGTAATTCCTGGCACAGAAACTCCCAAAACTATTGGAGGTTGGGGAGAGTTATACGAGTTTAAGGTAACCTTAACAGATCAAGACCTCAACATGAACAATGTTAGTTTATGGAAAAGTTATGATAATGTAACATGGTACTTGATTGAGATGAAACAGGATCAAGGAATTGGAAAGGATATATCATTTACTTATAGGCTTAGTTGCGACGACTATGCGCTTCAATCCCCACGCTTGTATTACAAGTTTAACACAACAGATCCGTTCGGTTACAAAGATGAGACTGAATCTAATAACATAACTTTAGAAAGAGACAATGTAACTTTAACTATAAACACTACTTCAAGTAATTCTAGCGTAAGAAGAATTAACAACAACATTGCATTTTTAGAATTTAGAATCTACGACAGCGATAATCAAACTTACCCAACGAACGCCAATGGAACAATTTATATCACTGAAGATGGCTCTAGTTATTCTTCTGCTTTTAATTGCACATCCTCGAATGGTAATTGCAGCATAAACTATAATCCTAATTGCAGTTCTTCAGTTGGATTGCAATATTGGAAGACAGGAACTGTTGAAAAGAATGGCTTTAGCTGTTATCAGATTATTAATTCTACTAATGCAAGTTTTATCGTTTACGGACAATTAAATATTTCATTGAATTATCCAAAAACAGGAGCTATACTAAATAGAAATAGAACAGCAGAATTAAATTCGAGCGTAAGTAATGAATGTAATCAGGGAGTTACAGGTGCAAATGTTAGTTGGTATAATTCTACTTGGAATCTTTTATCAAACGGATATAACACAACTTGGAGTATACCTATAAACTATAAGCGTGGTTCTGAAACAATTTACTCAAACGTAACTAGGCAATATTATGATAACAACAGTAATAGCACTTCAGTTTATATTTATGGATGGAGCGATATCGACTCTATAATACCTTCAAACGGTTCTGCATATTCAGCAGGTGCAGCAGTTGATATTAAATGCCATGTTATAGACGGTAATACAACTCAACCGTTGTCAAACTATACAGTTTATTTCTTCAAGAATGGTAATTCACTAGACAATGTATCAACTGACTCAAACGGTTATGCTAATAAAACTTGGTATACCTCAACTGAAAGTGCTGGCTGGTATAATTTAACTTGCAAAATAGAAGATAACACAACAGTTTATTATAATGCATCCATATCAAAGAGAGAAAGCTGGGTAATTCTCTCACGACCTTTGATAATTGATCAAATAATAAGACAATATGATAGTATATATAGAAATGATTCTTTCAACCCTCACCAGACAAATATAACTGCTCACACTAAAGATGCTGACATAGGAGATGCTGATAATTCATCTGTTTACTTCTATAGCTCAACTAGTTTGCTAGGAAACTGTACAACAAATATTACAGGCTGGTGCTCTTTGATTAACTTCAATCCAGATGATACATTCACTCCTGGACCATATACTATTTACATTAATGCAACCAATTCACAAAATGAAAATTCTCAAACAAACAACACATCAATAACAGTTAAAGGAATTCTTAATACAACAATAATATCTCCTCCTGATACTGATCATTGTGGTGCGAGTGGTTTGATTTGTCCAAAGTCTACATTCATAGTTTTAAGGGCAAATGGAACAACAGAAAATGAGGAAAGTTTTAGCATAATTAATCCAACAATCAAATGGTATAATGAAACTATTCAGTTGGCAGAAGGTAACGATACAACTATGCCTTTACCAACTGTCATTCAACAAAAAACAGGTCCACATCAAATAATGGCAGTAGCAATTAAGCCTTATTATGATGACGGAAGTAAAAATGTGAGTATTAACATAACTGGTATATCTGCTGTTGAATGGATATCACCAACTGGTATAGTATCTTATCCAAACATGTTTTATCCAACATGTTTTGTTAAAGATCAAGCTTCATCTTCAGGCATAGCAGATTACGCCATTAACTTTTCTTATAAGTGGGAGCCAGCATCAGACTTTACATTTAACGGAACATATCAAACCAATTCTACTGGTTATGCTAACTATAATTTTATACCAACTCAAAAAGGAAATATTACATTTAATTGCACTATCGGTAACAACGATACTCAATTCTATACAGCAAATATACCAAATGATGTTGAAACTCTTTGGATAAAAGATATAGAAGCTCCTAAAATTTACAATATTTCAATGATACCAAATGAAAGCATAGAAGCTAATTTGAATATAACGAATATAACAGCAAAAGTTGAAGATAATTATGAAATAGATTCTGTTTGGGCTAATATAACAGCGCCAAATGGAACAGTTATTGTTTACATGAGCAATATCACTATTCCTGAAACAGGGTTTGGATTTTATAGGGCAATATATAGTGCTAATTATACTGCCCCTATAGAAGGGTTTTATAATGTTAGTATATTTGCAAAAGACTCTGGACCAGAGTATAACATAAATAGCAGCTATGCTGGAAACTTAAGTGTGTGGGGTAAAATAAATGGTTTCGTTCAGCAATCTCCTCTAAGCATTACTGCATTTGGAGTCAATCAAACCCATGGTTATACCTTTACTGTGTATACTAATTTCACAAATTTAGGTCCAGCAACTGCTTACAATGTAAATCTTACTCACCAAGAAAATCCATCTGGATCAATATCTTATAATGACTCTTATAAATATTGCGGCACACTTTATGCTAATCAAGTATGCTCTTGGATATTCAATGTAACTGTTCCAACAAAAACTATCCCTAGCCTAATTAAAGCATACACTGTTGGTAGTTGGAGAAATCCTGACTTGACATTAAATGAAACAATGAACTTAACAGATATATTGGTTTCTTCAAATCCAATACTTGATGTTTCACCGACTTCAATATATCAAACTACTCCGCATGATAAAGAAACCACTGTAGGTAACTTTACGGCTCTCTCTGGTGGAAACTACAGAGTAACGAGTATAATGGTTTCATTGCTTCCACAAAATCAGCCAGGAAACATTGTTTATGCATGTCCATCTTGTATTGTAACATTTATACCAGAAAAACCTGGAACATTAGAGCCTGGTAGCAATGCTTCAGTAGTAGTTAAAATACAAGTTCCTGCAGGACAGCCTCCAGGAAATTATTGGTCTTACATAAATGTTTCATCAAGCAACGCTGGTGAAAAATATGTCTTCATGAATATAACAGTTCCAACAAATAACTCATGGGAAAGAATACCTGAATCTTTTGGCACGATAAGCGCTCCACCAAACACAAATGGTACCATAGGATACATAAATGTTAGCAATATAGGAAATGTTAAATTGCAATTTGAGACATTTAACACCGGAGATAACGGGTATCTAACAATAGAAAACACAACATTCCCATACGCATTTGAGTTAGAGAAACAAGCAAGAAAAGATTTGTTAATAGGTTGGATAACTCCTACAAATGCAGTTCAGCAGCTGTGGAATGCCACAATAACATTAACATCTTCTGGAACTCCATCAAGTAAAGTTATTAATCTTACTTTAGATACAAGAGATATCCCACCGATAATAACTGATATTAATATAAATCCGATGCAGTTTGAATTTGGCTATGAAAATGTTTCTATACAAGCAAGAATAACTGATAACATAGCAGTTGATAAAGCTTGGGTAAATATAACTCCTCCGAACAGTTCTAGTTTTATAATGCTACTGCAAAATTACTCGAGTAATATTTATAATACAACTTACGTTTATCCGATAGCAGGGACTCACCAAATTATAATTTGTGCTAATGATACAGCATCGCTTATAACATGTACTTCTCCGTATAATATCACAAGCTCTGATACAACAATAATTCAAATAACACCCAATGCAACCTTGATAAAAATAACAAACATAACACAAGAGTGGGGCCAAAGTTTTGTAATAAACTTCTCTGTAAGCAACATTGGAGGTTCAAGAGCAACGAACATAAATGCTTCAATAAACAGCTCTATCAACGTAACTGCCTCACCAAATAATTATTCATACGCAATATTAGTCAGAAATGCTTCTCAATATAATACAACCACAATTACTGTTTCAAATGCAACCCAGCCTGGAATTTATTATGTTGATTTTAATGCTAATTGGACTAACTTAAACAACACTTTCAATTCAAGTAAAGCAACACTTGAATTAAATGTTACACGTAATCCTTTCATAGACATAGTAGAGAATGAAATAAACAGATTGATCTTTGCTGCAACCAACGAAACTATAAATATAACATTAAGGTCTATTGGTAATGACAATGCTACAAATATTTCTTTGAACTGTATATCAGGCATAGTTTGTCAGAACTTTAATGTTACTCTTAACCCTCAAAACATATCTCAACTGCCTATAGGCAACATAACTTACGTTAACATAACTTTCATAATTCCTTATAATTATCCGACCGGCACTCATACTGGAACAATTTCTGTTAATTGGTTTGATAGTATACAATCTCAAAACTTTTCAACCACTTTACCAGTTAGCATACTTGTTCCTGCAAACACGTCTTGGATTCATCAGCCAACAGAAATATACAAGAGAATACTTGACAATGAAACAGGAATATATGGAGAAATAAATATTACTAACACCGGAAACTCTCAAGTACCTTTAGAAATAACTGTCAACGGAACAATAGCACCTTATTTGACACTTGGTAATTTCACTAATATAAGCTATGGAGAAATGAAAACTATTAAGATTAATTATTCCTCTCCAAGCATAGTATACGACACTAATTATACTGGTTACATTACTACTAACCTTACAGGAGCTCTAAGAGAAAATGCCTCTCAAAAAGAAAAATCAACTTTCGTGAGTTTGTTTGTAACTCCATACAATGTAAAGATAATATACCCAAATGAAACAAATCCAAAGCTTGGAGTAAATCCAGGCAATGTGATACAGGTAAAGGTTAATGTAACGGAAAATGGAACCATAGTAAACTCAAACACAACATTTGTAATAAAGTTGTTTAATGACACTATATCTAACGTAACTGTTGCTAGCTCGTCATTTGACTCGCCTCAGAATCTATGGCTAGTAAACTTCACAGCACCAAACTTTGCTTTAGAAAGAGCCTATAATTTAAATGTAACAGCAAGTCACAATGGCACTTACAACAATACGAGGTCGGATGTAAAATATAACTCTATTGTCTATAATGACTCTACTGCTCCTAAAATAAACATAAGCATACCAGTCAGAATACCTGCGAACACAACTCTTAACATAAGGGAGATTATAATCGAATCTGGAATTCTTAAGAATTTAACCTCAAACATAATCTATCCTGACAGTTCTAATTTAACAATTAACCTAGCATTGATCTCAACTTCCATTGAAACTTATATTTATGAATTTAATTTCACAAACACTTCTCAGCTAGGAAATTACACCATATATGCGAGAGCATGTGATCTGTCAGGAAATTGTAATTCAACTACTACTATATTTGAGATTTATCCAACTGTGATATTTAGCGGCTATGCAAAGGATGTAGAGAGTGCCAGCGAGAATCCATTGCTTTTCAACTTTAGGTTCCTAGATCTAGGAACAAACTCCTTAAGGTTTAATTTCACATCAAATTCATCAACTGGCTATTATAATGAAACCATTGATGCAAAGAACTATAATCTAGAGATAAGCACGCATGCTACAAACTTTTTGAATACTCTAAAGCTTTATGGATATAACATAACAGTCAGTTATTATAACCCAATATCATTAGGCAACATTCCGAGAGTTAGAACTACAATAAGCGCATTAAAAGGAATTTACATAAGCAACTCCTTACCGTATTCGTCTGCAAAAATAGTAATAGACTTTTCAGATTGTGCAAGCGGTGGTTGCAGCATTCCAATATATGATCCTCAACATTTAGGAATTTATAGGTATAATGCTAATTGGACACCAAAAATTACTACAGCACAAAATACTCTTTGGACGAGAATAAGTAATGTTGGATATGATAATTCAGACGGTTCTGTAAACCTAACCAGTCTGAGCGTTAGTGTCAACACAACACTTAATGGAGCTTACATATTAGCAGAGTATATTTGTGGAAATGGAGAGTGTGATTCAAGTTATGGTGAAAGCACAACAAACTGTCCAACAGATTGCCCGTATATTCCAATACCTCCAACACCACCAGGCGGAGGAGGTGGAGGTGGTGGAGGGGGCGCAGGCGGAGGAGCGGGCGCAGGAGGTGCTGGTGGAGCAGGTGGAGGAGGAGCTGCAGGAGCCGGAGGAGTACCAAGTGTACCAGTAACACCAGTACCATTAGAAGTAAAGTCAACATTGATAGAAACTACACTAGCACCTGGAGAGGAAAAGACATTTTCAGTAGATGTAACAAATAATTTAGAAACTTCAGTATCAGCAACAGTTGTTGCAGAAGGACCTGTTTTCAAGTTGTTAACTATACAAAAGCCAGTTTTAACTATAGGACGTAAATCAACAGAAGTAATAGAAATAAAAGCTGCGGCATCAACAAAAACAATCCCTGGAATCTACACAGGTGAGATAGTAGTTAAGGCAGGTGCTGTAACTCATAGAACACCTGTAACAGTTAATGTTCAGGCCTTAATAGAACCTTTGCTCGATGTTAAGGTAAAGATTTTGTCAAAAGAAGTTAGTCCTGGCTCAAATCTTTCGTTTGAAATATCTTTAATGAATATGGGTGAGACAGCAAAGGTAGAGGATATAACCGTTACTTACAGTGTGTATGCATTGAACAATCAATCATATATTGTAACGAGTTCAAAAGAAACACTAGCAGTAGAAGATGTAGCAACTTATAGAAGCACTATTAACATACCGGCAAAAACTCCAGAAGATAAATACATACTTGAAGCTAATGCGTCATATTGGTATGGAAAGAAGTTTGCAACATCAACTGATAATTTTGATGTAAGCAGTTTACCTTGGCCATTATTAATATTAAGATCTGTATTCCTTAATTGGCTAACTTATGTTGTCCTGCTGGTAGGAGTTCCACTCATAATAATATTCATGAGATGGTACTCATCTTATAGAGCATCTAAGATAGCAAAAGCAAGATACGTAGCTCCTCTTGACTTTAACACACTTCCAAAAGCAGGTCCAGATGCAATAGAAGTCGGTAGAGTTGCAGAAACTGATGTAAAAGCCTACATAAACATTCCACAGCTTGTAATGCACTCGATAGCCGCAGGAGGAACAGGTTCCGGTAAGTCCGTTTCTGCACAAGTATGTTCAGAAGAACTTTTGAAGAGAAAAGTACCTATCATAGTCTTTGATCCTACAGCACAATGGACAGGTTTCATGAAACCATGTAAATTACAGGCAATGATTGACTTATATCCGAAGTTCGGATTGAAGCCAACAGATGTCAGAAGCTTTAAGACAAACATAATTTTAGTTGAAGACCCGGACATGCAGATTGACATAAAGAAGTACATGATTCCAGGAGAAATAACAGTATTTGTAATGAACAGACTGCCTGCTGAAAAACTTGATCATTTCGTCAGAAGAAGCATACAGGCAATATTCGATATGAGACCAGGAGAGTCTAAACAAATTAAGCTCTTACTTGTATACGACGAAGTCCACAGATTGTTGCCAAAGTATGGAGGTAAAGGCGGCTATATAGCAATAGAAAGAGCATGTAGAGAATTCAGAAAGTGGGGCATCGGCGTATTCCTAATATCACAGGTGTTGTTAGACTTCAAGGGTGCAATAAGAGCTAACATAGCAAACGAAATACAGTTGAGAACAAAGTATGAAGGTGACATAGGAAGAGTAAAATCAAAGTACGGCGTGGATTATGCATCTAAGGTCACTAGGCTTACCATCGGAACCGGCCTATTCCAGAACCCAGAATATAACAATGGAAGACCGTGGTTCCTTAGTTTTAGACCTTTGTTGCACTCACCATTTGCATTAACAGATGAAGAAATTGACACATACATAAAATTGAATAAGAGGATAGAAGCTGTTGATGCTGTAATAGGAAAGATGAAAACCAATAAAATAGATACTTATGATATAGAAGTTGAATTAAATATTGTAAAGGATAAAGTAAAAACAGCTGCATTTAAGATGGCAGAGACATATTTAGAATCCATTGAGAAAAGAATTGAAAAGATGAAGTAGAATGAAAAGGAAAGCTGAAGAACCTAATAAAGAACCAAAAGAAGATGTAAGGAATTCATTGTTACACTTAGAAAGCGAGTACAGAAAGGCAAATATTTCTGAAAAGCAATACAAGGATTTGAAAGAAAAATATAATAAAATGCTAAAAAACGATTCTAAGATTGAAAAGAAAAAAGAAACTGAAGAAGAGATTGAGGAAGAAGAAAATGAAGAAGTGGAACCAAAAGAGGTTGAGGAACATTTAAAAAAAGTTGAAGAAGTAGTGGAAAAAGAGATGCATGAAGAACCTAAAAAGGAAGAAAGGAAAGGAGGTTTCTTTAAATCAATATTTGGAAAGAAGAAAGAATCTGGATCTATTGAACAACCTAAACAATATACAGAACAGCCTACAACTGATGATCCGCCAGTAAAAGATAAAAAATCTAAGGAAAAGGAAGAAGAAATTACTGAAATAACTCCTGAGGTAATAGAAAGATTAGCTCAACAAGTAAAAGAACAATCAGAAGGCCAAACAGAAGAAGGAAAAGAAGATTCGAAAGAGAAAAAATCTGGTGGACTATTAAAATCTATATTTGGTAAAAAAGAAGGAGCGAAGCCTTTACCTGAAGCATCAGCTGAAAGTGTTCCTGAATCTTCAGGTGCAGAAAAAAATAAAACAAATGACACTGATTACAGTGTAGAAATAGAAAAATTAAAGGTAATGATTGATACAGTAAGAGAAAGTGGTAAGGTAACTGATGAAACTGCTAGAGGCCTTTCTGAGAATATAGGAGAGTTAAGGTCAATGGTCTTCCAAGCAGATGCTGAACTAAAAGAAGTCTCATTAAAAATGGAAAGAATAGAAGATGAAATATCCGAAGTTAAACCACAAGAGATTCAGAAAAAATTCAGAGAATATAACGAGAATTTCGAAAAAAATCAACTTGAATTAGAAAAGCTTAGCAAGAAAGCAGAAGATGCTGGAGAAAAAATAAATAAAGTTTTTGAATTACTTAAGAGCATCGGTGGAATTGAAAATTTGACAAATGTAAATCAACAAGTTCAGAAAAAATTGGAAGAGATAAACGAGGTAATGAAGTATATAGAAAGAATAGGAACTAAAACAGAAAAGATGTTCATAGACCTTAACAGAGGTTTACAAGATCTTTTAATAATAAAATCTAAACAAGAAGATTTCAACGAAAGCTTAAAGGATGTAATAAAAAATATTGATTCTTTGAACGTAAAGTTTGAAGGATATATAACCAAAAAGGATCTGGACGCTTTCAAAGAAGACAACATGCTGATTAAAAAACAAATCGAAGACATAAAGAAGGTTCTCCCCATAGCAGAACTAAAATTACCTGAGGATATAATCAATCTTAGAAAAGAAAGAGAAGATATAAAATTACTTTTAGAATCCTTAGAAGAGCAGCATGAAAGAGGAAAAATATCAAAAGATGAATTCACAAACATCAAAGATGCAAACTTGAAAAGATTAGAAGAAATAAGACTCAGCTTAGAAGATGAATGGAAAAAAGTTGGAGAATTTTTAAAGACCTCTGAAAAGGAAGAGGAGGTTGAATCTCCTAAGACAAAAAAAGCTGAGGAGGAACATGAAGAAAAGGAAGAAACTGAAAAACCTAAGAAAAGTGAAACTACTAAAAAAAATGAAATAGTAGATGAAGAAGAAATTACTGAAACTCCAGAAAATATTAAAAAAATTGAAAAAGAAGTGAAGAAAAAACAAGTTCAAAAAAAGGTTATTGAGAAAAAAGAAAGAAAACCGAAGATTTATCCTAAAAAGGTGTTCAAGCCAAAAAAAGCCAAGCCTAAAGTACCAAAACCAACTAAAGCAAAAAAGATAAATAAAATTAACAAGTCAGAATCACAGAGAAAAGCTGAAATACTTAGTAGTCTTAAAAGACTAACTTAGACTTTATTTTCTTTCATAAAATTAGAAAGTTCATTCGAAACATCAGAAATCTTTTTCTTTTCAACAGATATCTTGTTTTCTAACATTTTCTTTTCTTTTTCTAGGTTATTTTTAATATCATCAAATACTTCTTTTGATATTTTGCCTGATTTAAATTCTATGTTGTTATTACCTAGAGCTTGGCTAACGTCTTTAACCTCTTCTTTAATCGTTTCTATTTCAGTCGAACTTTCAATTATTTCCTTTAAATATTCTTCAATTTTGCTTAAGTTTATTTTCTTGATGACCATTATTTTCACACTTTAATTTTAAATCATGACTTATTAGTTGGAGCAATTTGATATATTGAGCTTCCATTATCTATTCTCTGAATATTGATTTTTTCAGTTGTTTTCTTAGCTCTTCCTTTTTTCTTTATCTCTTTTTTTACTTTTTCCTTCTCTATTTTAGATACTTGGTTTTTTATTAATTTCAGACAGTTTAGATTATCGTTAACAAGTTTGTTTATACTCTTTATTAAATCTATGCTCTGTTTTCTCAGTTTTTTATTATCCTTCTCAAAAACATCCTTTGGAATTCTACCTTTATTGTAATCTAAATTAATTTGGTCTAAGTTAGACAACATATTATCTAACTTCTCTTGTAAAACACCTATCTCAGAAGAGTTTTCATAAATTTTTGTTGTAAATTTTAGTATCTCATCTTTTCCGGTCATTTTCATCTAATAAATAGTGTATTATGCTAGATTTTAAATTATGCTTCTTTAGGACAATAAAGTTTTTTATTGGATAAGTTCTATTATACGTTGTGAAAATTAAAGAAATCCTAAATATAATATTAATAAATTTACTAGTCTTCTTCGCACTGATATCTATTCATGAACTTAGTCATGTAGCAACAGGAATAATTTTTGGTTGTAAAAATCAAATATCTGTTTTTATGGATTCTAACTCAATAGGCCCTTATACAAGTTTTTACTGTCCGACAAATAGCATTTTAATTTACTTTAGCAGCTTCCTTATTACATCTTGCTTTAGCTTGCTGTTCTTATCTTTAAAATCTTCTGCAAGAAAACTATTCTTAATAAGCCTAGGACTGTCTGTAGTATTCAGCTCCTTGGATATTAGCATTATCACGAACATTAGTTACATGTTTTATCCTGTAATCTCTATAGGCTTTATAATAACAGCCTTAGGCGAGTACTTTATAGCATCTTCTTATGTAAATAATGAGCTACTAGATTTGTTTGATATCGAAAAAGAAGTTATTTAAGCTTTCTCATCAAAACGTCCAGATTCCCCATGTTAGACTCAATTATTATTAAATATCATTGTAATAAATATATGGAAAAAAGGAAAATTTTGCTAGTTTTACTTATATCAATTATATCATTCTCTTCAATTTACTTAATTGGTACGAGAATTAGTGGAATGTTTATCGGCTTTGGAACTCCCGCAGGAGAATTTAGTTGGTGGAATGTCTCTTGGCATTATAGAGTAAGACTGGAAATAAACTCTACGCAATATAACAGGACAAATTGGCCAATAGAGCAGGTGATAAACTTTACAGACTTGCTACCGTCTGGAACATTTGATGAAAATTCTACAAGAATTTTTGAATACAACTCTACTGGCTCAATCTTATATGAAGTCCCAAACCAGTTTGATAAGGATGAAAGCTATAGCTCTTCCAACAACGCTTTAGGAACTTTAGTATTTTTACTGAATGATACAACTCAGCCTAATACAAAAAGAATCTTTTATGTTTATTATGATACTATAGAAAATGGAGCAAAACAAAGTAAATCTTACACGAACAATCTTTTGTATAATTGGAGTGGAGAAGAATTTAATGTTAATAACAGTATATTTGCTTTTTGGGCTGACACCATAAGAGGTGAAAATACTTCAGGTTTATACAGCGTAAGGAGAATTTCTTCTGGTAATCCTATATGGATTGTTCCAGGCTCTGATGAGAGAACTATAGAATATATGCAATATTCAAATGGTACTCATAATTTTAGTTTTAATCTGAGAAACAATGCAACATTAAAATACTCTGGAGCCATAAGAATGGTTGTTGAACAAAAAGGAAATGAAACAATTTGGAACTCGACTGACATAACAGAAGGTTATGTAACTAAAAGGTACATCTTCTATGACAAATTGCAATGGATAAAAATTGAAACTGTTTTCAAAAATCTAGGCGGTAATTCAATAACTAGGAATTCTGCTTTTGCTAGCGCTCTAACAATAGATGCTAAAAGGGCATTTGATTATGGAACTGGATGGCAATCTAACTTTGGTAACATAACTCAGCCTGGATGGTGGTACGCTTCTGATTATGATAGTAACCATCATTCTGGCATAATTCATACTAATCAAACTGGTACGAGCAATTTCTGGGTCTCAAACAGCAGTTCAAAAGATAAGATAGGTATACAGTTAAATTCGACATCTATAAATTCTGGAAGCTCTATCTCAGCAACTGTTGTTATTCATTTCAACGATACTTTTGGAGTTCCCAATCAAGTGAGCGATTTAAGGGATAGAATAGGAAGCCCAATAGACATAAGTCAATTCCTACCAGAGAGATGGTATGTAATAAATAGTCCATTAACTAATGCAACAATCCATAATAGAAATGAGAGTATTCTAATAACCGGAAACATTTCAGCTAATGATCCTTACAATCTTACAAAATATATGAACGCAACATTAGATATGGGAACTTCTTCTCCAGCGGATGATCAAACAATAATTTTGTATGATGACGGGACTCATGGAGATAATACATCTAATGATAAAGTTTTTACAAGCTCATTTAATATACAAAACGATGCAACCACAGGAATTTGGACAATAAACTTTACAATGTATTCAAATGATTCAGAGTTTCTTAATTCAACGACTTATAATTTTAATGTTACTGATATTTTGAATGTAACAGTTAATGTAACAAATAAAAAACCGCTTACTAATTCAGTTTTGGTTACAAACATATATGTTAAGAATTATAGACAAGATGAATGGATTTTAAATGCAACTATAAATTGCAGTTACGATTCCAGTGAAATTACAAACAAAACAGATTACAACAATGGAACCTATTCTGTTAATTTTACAGTTCCTAATAATGAAATAAATTACACGGTTTATTGTAATGCAACTAAAAATCAGAATTTTGGTAATAATAGTGATAATTTTAAAGCTCAAGCTGCAAAGACTAGCGTAAATATAACAGCAAGTCCTCAGAATCCATTTATTTCAAATGTAACTTTATACCAAAATGACAGCTTTGATATAACAGTAAATGCAACAAATATGGCAAACGGCACTGCTTATGTTTCTAACATAAGTTTAGAAATTTTAAGCGGCTGGGGTGCAAATACAAGTTTGGAACAATGTGGAGAAATAGATGAAAATAGTTATTGTATAAAATCATTTGATATAACTGTTCCTAACGGTACTTCTCCTGGAAATTATTATATAAATGCTACTATTACTTGGAGAAATCCTGATCAAACCATAGCTTCTAACAAGACTGAAGTAAATGTTACAGTAGAATCTAATCCAAGAGTAGATGTTGAAGAAACTATGATATTTAGTGAAGTTGGAGACGGAACTTGGAATTATATTGGCAATTTTACTGTATTTTCTATAGGAAATGATGCATTGCAAAACATTGCATTCTCCTGTTATTCAGGTACAGTTTGTAATGATTTCAATGTAAACTTTACACCAAATAATATACCAAGCCTCTCTTCTGGTTCAAAACAAAATGTCTCAATAAACATAAGCATACCATTAAGTTATGCTAATGGCATTTATATTGGCAATATTAACGTTTCTGCAGAGAATGATAACTTTGACACTTTTATTATAAACATTACAATACCTGCAAAAACTAATGTTAGCACAGTTCCTAGCACATTAAACTATACAGCTTACAACATAACTTATCAAAATAATGAAACTTTTGAATTCAAAGTAAATTTAACAAATATAGGGAACAGCAGCGCGAGGTATTCTAACGTAAGCCTAAGCATACCAACAACATGGACATCTAATTCTAGTCTTGAATCTTGTGGTAACTTGACGAAGAATAGTGTTTGTTCTAAAAGCTTCAGTATAACAATATCGAACGGGACATTAGCAGGAAACTATCTAATCAACATTTCTTCTAATTGGACAAACAACGACAATAGCTTAGGTACTAATAAAACTTCTATAAACGTAACTGTTGCTCCTAATCCTCTATTAAGTTTAATTGAAACAAATGTTTCTGGAAACGTTACTGATGGAACAATGCAGAATATTGGTAATTTCACTGTTCTTTCTATAGGAAACGATGCATTGCAAAACATTGTATTTAATTGTATATCTGGAATAGTTTGCCAGAACTTTACTGTAAACTTTAATCCGTTAAGCATCGCTAATCTTAATGTTAATTCAAACCAAACAGTACAAGTTAATGTTACAGTGCCTCTAGGCTATCTGGCAGGAACTTATAATGGAAGTGTAAATGTATCTTCTAGCAATGATAATTATAAAAACTTAACACTGTTTGTAACTATTCCTTCAAATAGAACATGGATAATGAACCCAACTGCTTGTCAAAGAAGTGAGTTTCCAGACGAAGGCACAGTTTGTGAGGTTCAAGTTAGAAATTTTGGAAATGATGTAATTAACTTTACTATATCACCCTCAGAAGTAAACCATACAAAAGTTAATGTAACGAGCTTTTATGTAAACGCAGCAACAAACTACACGTTCAGCGTAACATATAATGTAACGAATGTTACTCAAGCTACTTACAATTCTTTATATGTTATTGATGCTACTCAAGTTGATTCTAATCCAACTGACATGCCATTGAATGTAACTTTGTATCCTTATCTGCCTCCATCGATTAACTTTACTATATCGCCAACCTCAATTGAACAAAACAGCTCTGTAGAAATTTTTGCAAACGTTACTGACAGGTCAAACAGCGGAATACTTTGGACGAACATAAGTGTAAAAAGACCTGATGGCACAACAAACCAAATTAACATGAGTTTAATAAATCAAAGCGGGAACCTTTCTCAGTGGTACTTCAAATATCCAGATAGTTTTGGTAACACTTCTCTAAGAGGGTATTATAACGTTACTGTCTCTTCGCAAGATACTATAGGAAACCTCGGAAACTTAACGCAAAACTTCTCAGTGTACATAAAACTTTTGATAACCTCTACTACCCTTAGCAGCACTTACTTACAAGGAGATACTGGTTCTATTTATTATTTCGCTAAAAACATAAGTGGCTTTGGCTTGAACAATACTAACGTAACCTTCATGATATTAAGCTCGAACCATAATGTTTCGTATTATACTGAGCAAAGAACAAACTCAGAAGGAACTGTCTCTCCAATGCCTAGCTTTGCTTTAGCAACTGATGCTGCTATTGGAAACTATACTTTGATTTCAAATACAAACTATTATGACTCTATTTTAGATAGAGTCATAAACAAACAGGTAAACAGCACTTTTTTGGTAAGTTCTAGAACTGTCACTGTTACTGGTCTGTTTGCAGACATAGAAACAGCAGTTGTGTGGTATCCTAATAATACATTGAGGGTTGGAATTTTAGTTTATAATGGAGAAGGTAGACCAGTAGACCCAACAGAAATGAATCTTACAGTATATGATTCTGATAATTTACTTTTTATTTCTGCTAACATGTCTCAAATGACAAAGCAAGTAACAGGCTATTACACCTATCAGCGCACTCTCTCCGAGGTTGCACCAAGTGGCATGTATTTAGCAGTCTTAAACGTAACACAAAACGAGTTTCATACAATGAAGCTTAAAGCATTTAGAGTTGCTCATGGTGGACCTTACGATGTTAGATTAATATTATTTGAGAATGAAGTTCCTCAAGGAGATTATTTAGACTTCGGGGTAAACATTGAGAACAAAGGTGAGGTAAGACAAGATGTCTTCATTGATTATTGGGTATCCTCTGGTAACACAACGTATTATTCCGTTCTCGGTCAAGCGATCTTAACCCCAGAACTAAGTAATCAAACATTTACGAGAAATGCTTACATTTATCCCTCTCAGCCATTAGGAACTTATGCAATAAATCTTAGAGTATCATACGATGTCCTTCAACAACCAATTGTCACAAGCACAACATTTATGGTAATATCAAGTACGACGCCACCATCTCCACCACCCTCGAATCAAACTCCTGCTGTCATATATATTAGTGGTGCAGCGCCAACTGGCGGCACTATCACAACCACAACGCCGACTGAAAAGATATCTGCTGGCATGCTAATAACTACATATAATAGTAATATAAGTCTTGCAAGGAATTTCACAAAAATAGAAAGTGTTATAGTTAAAAACACTGGAATAGTTGACTTGAATAATGTAAGTCTTTTAATTCTAGGAATACCTATTGATTGGTTTAAGATAAAACCTGAAAGATATCCCACACTAAGCCAAGGAAATTCAACAGTCTTCCTAATAGAATATAATATACCTAGAAATGCTAAGGTGGATGATTATAGAGCAAATCTTCTTGCAACCTCTGGTGTAATTAGTGATCAAAAGACTATAACAATAAAAATATACCAATCTTTAGAGGAACTTCTAAAAGCTGATATTAAAAACTATAAAGAAAAGCTGCAAGATTTGTATATAGACATTAAGATAGCTGAAAAGGAAGATAAAGACGTCTCAACTGTATTGGATCTTTTCAACGAAGCAAAATCTAGGATAGATAATGCAGAACAAGACCTTGATAACAACAAAACAGAAGACGCTTTAGATAAATTATCAAATGTTCCCAAGCTGATAACAAGAGCAAAAGACTTGTTAGATAGCCTAGAGAAGCCACAAGAAGAAGGTATTTCCATTTGGATTATTCTTATAGTATTTGTTGGAATAATCTTAACTGTAATTTTAATAGTGGTTATATGGAAGAGAAAGAAGATTACAAAAATAAGACCTTACATAATTACAATTGGTAAGATTGCAGAAATCGTTAAAAGAAAGAAGCTTAGCAAAGAGGATATGGAAGCAGAAAAAGAGAAGTTAACTAGAATGTTAAAAGTCCTTGAAAAAGAAAAAGAGCAAGGAATAATAACTGGAAACTCTTATGATAAGATGAAAAAGAGTATAGAAGAAAAATTATCTAAGTTAGAAAAGAAATAATTATGAGCCTACTACTGTTAAAGTTGCTCGAGTTAAGTTTCCTGCTGGAGTTCCCCAAGGAACCCAAGGATCAACTTTTAGTATGATTGTGTCTCCTGGAGTTAAGTTCCCATAGTATAGATGGTCAGCTTCTGTACATGTAGCAAAGCCTGTTCTTTGGTCAAAGTTATAAATATATATTTTTTTGCAGTCTGCAGCTACTGCCACACAATACTGATACAAAGGTGCAGTATTTCTTGAAACACTAAAGTATCCATAGTTCGCATCTCCGCTGTTTCTAGTTATTGAACCGTCATCCGGATACCTTGTTGTAGAGTCACCTGTATCTATATCATCTTCTATTGCGAACTCCGAGCCCGTATCATTACAATATATACCTGTTGGGTCGTCGTCTGGAGGTGTACCATTTCCAGCTACCCATACGTAAGAGTTAGTTAGGTTTCTGAAGTACCCCCAAGATGCCGGACTAGCTACACTGCTCCAATCATGGCTTGATATATCTTCTGTCCAGTTCCATTCTAACTTTCCTAGGTAATAATACTTTACCTCGGTCTCATTTCTAATTGTTAGTACGCCACCGGCTGCATATTTTGATGCATTAGAAGAACCATAGGGTCTTGTAGTCTCGTCTGTTATAGTGTCAACATATGCATAGATTTGTGAGACATTTACTGAACCAGTATTCTTTACAGTTATATTTTTATGCTCGCCTGCTGTTCCTGCTACTATCTGCGTCCAGTTCAAATAAGTTGGTATTATGGTTATTTGAGAAAATTCAGAAACGTTAATATCTATGTCAGTTGTGTTATATGCTGCTAATGTTGGCATTAGGTTTATTTGCACAAAAAGTATTAAAGAAAATAAAATTATAATTAAAATTATATCGATTATCGTATGCATTATTCTTCTTTGTTTAGTTTATGAAACACTTTTATTAAGAGCCTACTACTGTTAAAGTTGTTTGAGTTAAGTTTCCTGCTGGAGTTCCCCAAGGAACCCAAGGATCAACTTTTAGTATGATTGTGTCTCCTGGAGTTAAGTTCCCATAGTATAGATGGTCAGCTTCTGTACATGTCTGAAAGTTTGGACTTGTTCTTTCATCGAAATTATAAATGTATATCTTTTGGCAATCCTTGTAAACTGCTATGCAGTATCCGTATAAAGGTTCACCGACAACACTGAAATAAGACCAATTTGCATCAGCACCGTTATTAGTTATGTTACTGGTTCTCGGGTACCTTGTTTCTGAAACACCTGTATCTTTGTCATTTTCCAATGCCAATTGGACTAGAGTATTATTACAAGTACCATTAGTTCCACCAATTGCCCAAACATAAGAATCTGTTAGATTTCTGAAATACCCCCATGAAGTAATGTTAGTCAAATCTGACCAATCATGAGTTGGTATGTCTTCTGTCCAGTTCCATTCTAACTTTCCTAGGTAATAATACTTTGCATCGGTCTCATTTCTAATTGTTAGTACGCCACCGGCTGAATATTTTGATGCATCAGAAGAACCATAGGGTCTTGTAGTTTCATTTAGCAATGTATTAACGTACGCATAAATCTGCGAGACATTTACTGAGCCTATGTTCTTTACAGTTATGTTTTTATGACCACCTGTTGTTCCTGTAATTATCTGCGTCCAGTTCAAATAAGTTGGCATCAGGGTTATTTGCGACAATTCAGAAATGTTAATGTCTATGTCAGTTGTGTTATATGCTGCTAAGACTGGTATTGGCGCTGCTAAAAATATGAAAACAACTGCGATAACTAAAAATAAAACAAAATATACTATTTTTTCAAACATACGATTCACTTCGATTGCTTATAAATTTGTAAAGCCCATATATAAACTTTATTATGTTTAACTGTTCAATAATTTTTATGAAATTTTATGCTTTTATGCTTGCATTTATGCTATTTTTTACATTTTTTGCCTATAATTCTCTTGCAGATGACAGATTTTTTGTTGGCGTCTCACCATCAATAGTAAATTTAGGGGAGTTAGAAAGAGGTACGACCAATCTTGTTAAGTTTTACGTAGTAACTGTATCAGAAGATCCTTTACTGATTTATCTGGAACCTGAAGAAGGCACAATAGATTTCTTCAACAACCATTATGGTAATTTCATTTTTAATTATTCTGAAGAAAGTTCTATTAAATGGATAAAACTTTTGAGCAACCCAGTAGAAATTAGACCTCAGAATGAAACTATAAAAACAAACTATGAAGCTATAAAAGGGTGGAAAGAAGTAAACTTCTTGTTAGAAGTTCCTAAAGACGCTGAACCTGGATACCACCTGATTAAAGTAAACCCTAACCCGTCAGCAACTCCTGCCGGAGAAGGAAGGATTGGAACTAGAATTATTGCAATGATTTCTGTTAGCATTCTCTTCAAAGTTCCTGGAGATGCTATAAGAGATGGGATAATTTTGGACACATTACCAGGAGGATACAGGAATGACGATCTAGCTATAGACACTTACTTTCAAAACAAAGGGACAACAACAATAACAGCCACAGCGACCCAAAAAGTCTATGATAATGATGGCAACTTTATAACTGAGATTCAATCACCTAGAGAAATCTTAAAACCTAAGGAAGTAAAAACTCTTAAAAGCTTTTTACCTGCTAAAGACCTCTCTTTAGGGGACTATAATGTATTTACATTTGTAAGTTATACAACAGGTACTGCATATAAAAACTCGACAGTACCTATAACTGCGGCAGCTTTAATGGCTAGGCCTGAAGCAGAAGAATTTCCAACATGGATATTTATAGTTTTCATCATAATACTTGCAATTATAATCTATAGGTGGGTTCATTGAAGAAAGAAGTTATTGTAATTATAATTGCAGCTATACTTATTACTTTTTTATTTGTCGTAACAATTGAACCTCCTGCACCAAAAGACTTTGTAAGCAACAGAGTTATTTTAAACTACTCTAACGCTTTTTTTAATTATAAAGTAATAAGATATCCAACAGACGTAAGCATTGTTCCTTCTCAAGAAGAGAATTTTGATATAGGATTTGTCACAGACCCCTGGAACCTAAGATTTGGCGTTGCCCCTGGGAATGGAAGTTATATAAAAAGATATATAAACATAAAAAATCTTAATGAAGGCTACAATAAAATAAGTTTAAAGACTTATGGAAACATAACCCCACTAGTAAATTTTAGCAAAAATAATTTTGTTTTAGATGAGAATGAAAGCACTGTAGTTGAAGTTGGCTTGTACACAGAATCTGCAAAAGTTGGAAATTACACAGGAGAAATAGATGTTGTCATTAAAAGGCCAAAATATGATTTTTTAAAGGCATTAACGTGATTTATTGAAAAAAATAATTTTAATAGCTGTTTTATTTATTCTAATCTTAGCTAAAATTGTTTTCTCATCCATGATAGAAGTTGACATAAATGAAGATATTAAAGGTGAAGTAGTTCATGAGGGAGTCAATATCTCTTCAAATGTTGTCAAGTTCTCCACAGAGTTCTCTAACGTGGGAAGCATAGCATATAATGCAAGAGCAAGAATTTCCATATATAAAAGTGATAAACTACTTTTTAATGGTTGGAGCCAAGAAAAAACTCTTATGCCAGGAGATAGGAAAATTTTTGATGTTTATTGGTATGCAAGCTCTCCGGTAAAGTATGATTCAAAACTAAGAATTTACGCTGGAAACGAGATTATCGAGAATGAAAAAAAGGAATTTCAAATAAATGAAGCTTTAGTTCCTGAAGACAACTTTGAAATTATGAACTTTAGGACCTATGATGACCACATTATATTTGATCTAAAGAGCAAAAACGACGCAAAAAATATCATAGTAATTCCTTCTAAATATGTTCTTGGATGGATATTCGAACAAAAAGCAATAGATTATATGAGAAAAGGTTCTGTAAAGACTGTATCAATTAACTATTATCCTACTTTTTTTGAGCCTAAAGATTTAAAACTAGCAGTTGTTGCTGAAAACGGAAAATATTATTCTGAAAAGACTTTAGAAATGAAAAAAGAACAAGGTATAATAAGAATATTTCATAGTATTCTAGACAGTTTAAAGCTTCTTCTTTAGCAATATAGCTGCAACATAGTATATACATGATTATAATAAAGTTTATATAATAGTTTTATATTATTTCTATATGGCAGCAATATGTCAGAAGAATCTATAACCGCTAATGATTTTGAAAAGAAGATTATAGATCTTTTAAGTTCTAAGCTATTATCAGTTTCTCAGATTGCTAAAGAATTAGGAGTAAGAAGAGACATAATCACTGGTTATCTAGAAGCTCTAAAGAATCAAGGGAAGTTAGAATTCCACAAAGTTGGAAAGTCGAATGTTTATACAATATCGAGGTCAAAAAAATGAATAAAATTATATTTTTATCATTAATTTTGTTTTTATTTATGATTAGATTAGTTTCAGCAATGCCTGTGATTGAAAATATAAACATTTCGCCGTCTGCAACACTCTGGTTAAGAGAAGGCGAGAACGTCACTATAGATGATGCTGTAATAGCATTAAACTGCTATGATGATGAAGCTAAAACAATAAATAGAGTTTATACAAACATCACAGGACCTGTAAATCTTACTCCAAACGGACCTTGGAACTTTAGCTGCACGAGCAGTGCTTGCAATTTGTTAATTGACAACATCTATCTTGATAGAACTGGACAGTATAACTTAGATATATTTTGTGAAAACAATGAAAGTACCATAACTACTGCTTATGCGATTTTTAAGGTTTCAGAACTTACAGGCTACATAAATATCATCGATCCAAAGCCTGCCTATATTGGCAACTTAATGGAAATAGATTTTATTGTAATGAAAGATGGTGTAAAAATATCTAGTGGTGTAGAATTTAACGTCACCTTGAATGACCAGTTCAAAGATTTTACAGTAGATAATACTTATGCGAATGGAAGAGGTTGGATATTAAAGTTAGACCCACCCTCTACAGAAGGAACTTACAGCCTAAAAGTTAATGCATTTTATGATAGAGCCAAAGTAACAGATAGCGATAACATTGAAGTTAAAAAGAAGATTGATTTTGATATTGTTAGTTTAAGTAAAAGCTGGGTTGAAGGTAATGAAAACATAACAATTACCTTAAGAGCCAAAGAAGGGACAAACATTATAGATGTTAATAGAAATAATCTAAATGTTCAGATATCTTCCACAAACTTAAACATATTAAGTATAGATAGAGGTGGGGACCTTTACAATGTTAAGATAACTACTCCTGCATTTGGTGCAGGAACTTATGATATAAAAGCCATTTTAAGTTACGGGAGCAGCTCATATTCAACCACAAAGTCAATAGATTACATTGTTTATGTAGGAGGTAAGATAACTGACAATGACAATAAAGGTATCAGCACGCAGATAAAGTTCTTTTCAAATGGGATAGAAAAATTAAAGCTCTCTACAGACAGTATTGGTCACTATTCTGGATATTTGCCACCAAACACATATGATGTCCAAATAGCATTCCCTCAATCAACACTTTATTTGGAAGGAGCTTTGGTAAATAATTTCAATGACCCTATAAAATATTTTTATTCAGACGAATCGCTTGTACCAGGAATAAGAAGTGCCGGTTTATTCAGTTATGAAGTAGCCTTGACTTACAATCAGGTTGACATAGAAATGGAATATGAAGAGAAAAACTTGCTTAATGAAGAGAGTATAGTTGTTTTTAGATGTTCTAATTGGAATTCTGGAAGAAAAACTTGCAGTGACAAGTGGGTTGAGATTGGAAGTGATATCGATATAGTGAGGAATCTAGCTGAAGTAAACTTAAGCAGTCTTTCAGCCTTTATAGTTGGAGAAAGAAAGGCAATAAAAGCTAATTACAACCTAGACAGTCAAAACTATTACATAAAAAGTCCTGTAAAAGTAAGGGGAGTGTTAAAAGATGATGATGGAGACGCTGTTGTAAATGCCACTGTTAAGGCGTATATTAAGAATTCTGGAATTAAGATGGAGACAACGTCTGACAATAATGGAGTTTTTTCATTTGACTTTAAAGCTCCAGAAAGTGAAGATAATTATACTTTAGTTTTAAGTTCAGAAAAATCTCCTTACATAAGTTTTAGCGACAGTAAGAACTTCAATGTTCTTAAAAGTAGGAACATTGAAGTTATTGCCCCAGATACGATTAAATTAAAGCAAGGTCAAAACTTTACTCAGGAAATTTCAATAGTAAACACCGGTCAAGCAAGTTTGCTAGGCTTGAACATATCCTTGAGCGGCATATCGAGCAACTTCTACAGCATGACTAACTATATAGAAAGGATAGGAGAAAATGAAGAAGATAAGGTTTATATTTACTTCTCAATTCCAGAAGATGCTGGAAAGCAAACTTATAGCGTTAGTCTAGCAGTTTATAATGATGAAATAAGACAAGAGAAAATATTTGGACTTACTGTGGTTGACAAAAATGAAACTATAGCTGAAAACACTCCTACACCGTCCGGAAGATTCATTTTACCAAAATTAGATTCCAATATGACTTTAATAATTTTTGCTATAATTTGTTTTTCTGTGGCAATAATCCTTAAAAAAGTAAAGATTAGAAAAACTAAAAGAGATGATATAAAGGACTTCCTCTTTGATGTTAAGGACGATCTTAGAAAGAGGAAAGTTGTAGTTCCAACAAACTTTAGAAATGAAAATGACTATAAAAAATTGATTTCTTCAGAATTCCCAAATGCGATAAAAAATCTTCATGATAAACATGGTAAGAATAATTGATGTTTGCTCAGGCAAAGGCGGTGTCGGAAAGACAACTGTAGCATCTAATTTAGGCATAGCCCTACAGAAGTTTTATAAGAAAGTTGTAGTTGTAGACTGCAATCTCACTACTTCTCATTTAGGCCTACTTTTTGGTTTGTACTCTTATCCTGTAACACTAAACAGCTTTTTGAAGAATGAGTCTAGGTTAGAAGACGCTGTTTATACTCATCATTCTGGTTTAAAAATCGTGCCAGCGTCTCTAGATTTTAGAGACATTGTTAATATTGATGTGAATAATTTTAAGGAAAAATTAAAACTTGCCTTCGCTAACTATGACATCGTCCTTCTCGATTCTGCACCTAGTCTAGGACGTGAAAGTTTAATAGCCTTGCAAGCTAGTGATGAAGCTTTGTTTGTTGCAAATCCGCATGTTCCATCTCTTGTAGACGTAGTTAAATGCCATCAGTTAATCAATACATTAGAAAATAGACCTCTGCCACTTGGAATAATATTAAATAGGGTTAGAAAAAAGCCCTATGAAATTAAACTTGATGAAATAAAACAGTTTACTGAGCTTCCAATAATAGGTATAATACCTGAAGATGAAAAAATAATGGAAAGTGCAAACAAAAAAACTCTTGTGACAATTTCTAAGCAAAACTCTCCGTCCAGCATAGCATTTTTTGAAATTGCATCAAAAATTGCAGGTGTTGATTATAGGAAGCCTAATTTCTTTCGAAGATTTGTAGGAAAGCTTAGAAAGTGATCAAGTGACTAAAATTAGAGTTAACAAGTCAATAGTAGTAGCTTTTATAATGTTTTTTATTATCTTCTTTTCATTAAAACATGTTTTAGCTTCTGATTCTTATTACGTGCTGGACCCTGTAATTCAATATAATCAGTCTGGTCAACCTTATGTTGCCTTTGGTGGGGATCCATCTGGTGATTATAATGACTTGAATGCTTTGGGAGAAGGTTTAACTTATGATATTCTTGAAGCATTGGACGGCTCATATAGAGCAGAAGTTTGGCACAATTCTTCGCAAATAGCGGATGGAAGCATTTTGTTTATTAACGTTACTATGAATTTCATGACAAACGTTTCTGATTACTATTCAATGCAAATTTATGATTTCGCAAATTCACAATGGTTTTCAAGCGGATGTGATTCCGGTAATGTTTTAGCAAATACGCCAACAAATTGGTGGTGTAACATGACTTCTAATCCAATGAACTACAACTCTCCAGACAGAATAATTAGAATAAGAATAAATTCAACAGGAACTGCAGACCTTGGACTCTTAAATGAAGACTATGTCCAGTACTATGTTGGTTATGAAGCAGGCTATCTAGAAGTTAATATCATAAATCCTAATACGTCTTTAACTACAAACTTGATACAAAATTATAATTTTCCAATAAATGCAACAGTAACATGCAGAAACGGCCCTTGCGGAGAAATATTTGGAACAGCTAGATATAATTTGACATCTAATGAACCTGATACTGATATGAATACAACTTTTGGCGACAAGCCATTCTTTATTCAAGAGACTCCAACTAGTGCTTTGAAATCTTGTGGAATTATGTATAAGGGCCAAACATGCAAACTAAACTGGACTATCAATGCAACAGGCGATACCAACAGTTATTGGAAAATCGGTGTTTTATTTAATTCATCCTATCCAGAGTTGCAGGGAAATCATACAGATAATGCAACAGTCTCTATAGTTTCTTGTACAGAAGATTTTAGCTTATCCTGGTCTTCAATAAAATTTGGTTTGCTGAATCCCAGTACAGAGCAAAAGCCTGCTCCAGGAAATGAAAATAATGAGTATAACATAACTGTTAATGCTGGAAGCTGTAACTTGGACTTGTATATAAAAGGGACTAATCTTGTAAATGAAACCTTAAATTCTTTCATAGGAACTGGAAATGTAACTTGGAGTAACACAAGCAACAGCTATTCAAGTTCTTTCAGCTTAAAAACAACAGACGAAGTTATTAAACTAAATGCCCCTCAAAAATCGAATGTTACAACTTGGTATTGGATAAACGTCCCAGCAGTTTATACTGGTTACTATAATGGGACAATAACAATAACTGGTGTTAAAAATGGTTAAATTTTTTATTTTTATGATAATATTTTTAGGACTGCTTTCAGCAGGGGCGTATGCTATAAACATGGGCGCTGTTGTTAAAAATGACTTTGCTAAAGTAAGCATTGGTGATTCAGCAAAGTTTAGAGTGTTATTTTGGAACACTGAAAATGATTATAGACTAGAATTAAATGCGAAGGAAATGCCTGAAAACTGGATAATCATAATAGAGCCTAATAATTTTATTTTAAGCTCATACTCAGGTAAGGAATATATAAAACTGCCATACAGGGCTGACAGCATTAAAGCTACCCCTGTTGACATAATAGTTAAGCCTCCTAATTCTACAAGCCCAGGAAGGTATGAAATAACAGTAAGTGCTAATTCTGTCTTACCTAGCAATGGAATAAGCCTATCTCAAGAAAGGTTGTTTAAATTCACAGTTGAAGTTGAAAATCCATTATTTTTTAAGGAAACTGAAAGTCAAAATAACAAAAAAACAGAAGAGAAAGCAAACGCACCAACTTCAAAAGCCATATTTGAAATAAGTAATTATGACTCCAATTATCCTTATTTAATAATTATCATCATTATTTTACTCGCATCGTTTTTAATTTACAAATATTCCTAAATTATGTTTAAAGGTATTAATATGAACAAAACATTTTTACTGGTCATTTCATTGTTGATTGTATTTATTTTTAGTAGGTTTGCTCTAAACATAACTGGATTGGCTGTAGGTGCTGACGTAAGCGTGAAGGAAGGTTTACTAGGAAGAGTGACCCTTGCATACAAGTCTTATCTTAACATATCAGAACTACAGAATATAACAGCAGAGTTCACCAACATAGGTTCTCTTCCAATTACTACAGCGAAAATAGAAGAAACTATATATTTTTACAATGTTACCAAGCTAGACCCTATTGCTTATTACTATGATTCTTCTGTCAGCCTCGCACCAGGAGCAAAGAGATTTTTTAAGACTGTTTTCATGCCGCCATTATACGGAACTTATTATATAAAAGCTAGAGTACCTTATGATACGAAGGTTGCTGAAATTTGGGGAGCTTTTTCAGTTACTTATACAGTCTCTCCTCCACCTCCAATAATAATAGTCACTCCTTATACAGGACCAGCTCCAGAATGGAAATATGTAGTAGTAGAGGCTGGAATACCTCGAATAACCACAGATTATCAGAAAAATTACAATTTATATCCTGGCCAAAGTTTGCTCATAAACATTAACGTGAAAAATACAGGAGAGATAGCACTTTATAATCTAAGGCTTACAACATCAACTACAAACCTAGTATCGACCGAGATAAACCCAAAGTTATTGCCGGACCTTAAAGTTAATGCCTCCACAGTGTTCTTGATATCATTAACTATACCTCAAGATATTTCTCCAGGCACATATCCTTTGAATTTTGAATTATTAAGCGACAAGATAGCAGAATATGGAATTATAAACTTGAACATAACATCGTATGGGATATCAATTAAAGATGATGTTTATCAGAAGATCTTAAACTATGATTATCTTATAAATGAGCTAGATAGGATGATTACTGAAGCAAAGTCAGAAGGTTTAAACACAACAATAGCTGAAAGGAGCTTTGAAAAGGCAAAGGAAGGTCTTAACAGAGCAAAGGAATATTATGATTCAGAAGATTATGAAGGCGCTAAGGAAAAATTAGATGAAATAAAGAAATATTTTGAAGATGTAGTGTTTCAATTGGCACATGCTAGACTCAAACTGCAAGTTGCACCAGCATTTTCTCCGTTCATAATAGTAGTGGCATTAATTCTTTTGGCTGTATTTTTCCTATTTGTTTTGAGGAGAAGAAAAAGAGAGAAGAGACCAAAACTCTTAAGAGAGGTTGGTGAAGAAACATAATTTTATATCTTATAGATAAAAGTGATATAATTATGGGTTTACTTAGTCCTTATTGTTATAAAACTAGAGCTGGAAAAAAATTTTGGCTTCATATGAAGAGGAGAGGAAAAACGACTTTATATTATTTTTCAAAAAATCCTGTTGGAGCAATTTTCAACATACCGAGAGGCTATAAGGTAGTTAAAGCACCAGGCAAGGATTTGCCTATGCTAAAGAAAGGAGCTAGTGGACTTTTTGGTAGTATTTTTAAAAAGTCGAAACCTAATGAAAATAAGGAAAACAACCAAGAAATCAAATAAAATGGTGTTATTTTGGTAAGAATAATAGGAGTTGTTAGTGGCAAAGGTGGAGTAGGTAAGACTACTGTTAGTCTTAACTTAGGAGCGATTCTTGCAAAGCACCATAAAAAGAACGTTACTTTAGTGGACTGTAACGTCACAACGTCCCATCTAAGCCTTTATTTGGGCATGTACTACTGCCCTGTAACTCTGAATAAGGTTTTAAGAGGAGAAAACTGTATTGAAGATTCCATTCACCATCACTTCAGCGGGATGAATATAATTCCTGCATCATTATCGCTAAGCGACTTGGAAGGAATTGACGTAACTGAGTTAAGGAATAGCTTGAAGGATATTTTCAATAAGAATGACGTTATAATTCTTGATGGCAGTCCTGGCTTAGGCAGAGAAGCTATGGCAACAATCAAAGCAAGTGACGAGCTTCTTTATATAACAAACCCATATGTTCCATTTGTGATGGATGTAATAAGATGCCAAGAAGCTGCAAAAGAGTTTGGGGTAAAAGAATTGGGTATAGTCCTTAACATGGTCCATAAAAAGAAACATGAAATGACAAAACATGAAATAGAAGAATTAACAAAACTGCCAGTAATATCTACAATTCCATTTGACACTAATGTTTATAAAAGTCTTGCATTAAAAATGCCAATAGCTTTGTACAAGCCAAATACAGCTGCAAGCAAAGAAATGTTTAAGCTTGCATCTTTCCTAGCAGGAGAAAAATATATCCAAGAGAGCTTTTTATCTAGATTGCTAAGAAGTCTAAAGTAAGTATAAATTGTTTTATGCAAACAATATTCTCATGTATAAAACAGCTTTTTGGGTTCTAATTATTGCGACTATAATTAGCTTGTACCTTCAGATAAGCGGATATCAAATCTTAGAGACTGTGATATTTTTAATAGTAATGGATTTTATAGCGCTTTGGCTTTATCTAGAAAAGAGAAAGTCTTTAGCAGGAATAGATAGCAGTGTAATCATAAAAATTGAAAATTTAGAAACAGCATGTTCAAGAATATTAGAAGGTATAGGATCTGTTTCTTCTGTATTAACCTTAGAAGAAAAGATAAACAAGCATAGGGAAGACATAAATTCTATGATTGAAAAAATAAATGAAAAAACCTTATCTTTAGAGGAAAAACTAAGCAGTTTTGGACAAAATCTTTCAAGTCCTATAGAGAGTTCTAGTGAGGAAAAGGAAGATTATTCTTTATTAGAATAGCTTTAAGTTAAGAACTCTAATTTCTATATGGAATAAATGAACTCACCAAAAGATAAAACAGAGACAATATCTACTACTGTCGAAGATATCGCAGAGAGAATTCTTTTATGGTCTGGAATAGTTTCCTTGTTCATTGGAGCTTCTGGTTTAATTTTAGTTATAACTTATCCAGAAATGTATGGCGATGATATTCTCCAGTTTGGAGTAAGTTTTGTTTATTCTTACATGATCATAGTCGGTATATTCTTGATTTTATACCATAGCAAAATAATAGTTAGAGGATATCCAACTTAGTAAATTATTTAAAAAATGTTGTTAGCGACCAGCATATATATTTCCATTATTATCATTATCATGATTTCACAGGTTGTATAGAAAAATCATCTAAAGTTAGCTTTCCATTAACTAATTTTTCAGCTAATAATTCTTCATATTCAGGTGAATATCTACTTCTTACAACCCCGAGCATTAGAGCCGAAGTAAAATCTTGCATATGTGCTTCAGGAAGCTTAAATGCTCCTTCGTAATCCAAAGCTTTTTTAGCAAAATTTAACTTTTCATAATCACTAAATGATTTGCCCTTAACAGAATTTTCATATCTTTTTAATGCGTATTTTAATCTATCTTGGTCTGTTTTCCATCTGATTTCTAATTTTAATTTTCCAAGATTTATCTTAACCATAAATAATTTATAAAATATTAGAAATTTAAACAACACTCTAAGAATGGATTCAGAAATATATATGCTTCATTTACACTGTATTTATTTAAAAACTTTGAAAAATAGCTTATTATTAGCGGCTAGAAATGTCAAATGTATTCAACATATTAGATAATAGAATAAAAGAGCTAGCCGTATCTCGATTTGAAAAACCTACTTATGTCCAAGAATTAGCAATCCCAAAAGTTCTTGATGGAAAGAATGTTCTTGTAATTGCTGAAACAGGTTCTGGAAAGACAGAATCTGTGATGCTTGGTTTGTTTAATAAATTAGTTGAGAAAGAGCACAAGCCAATTGCTCTTTTGTATATTACACCAATGAAAGCATTGAACAGAAATCTAATGGATAGACTGATTTGGTGGTGTAATAAACTTGATGTTGAAATTTCAATAAGACATGGTGACACAACTCAATATGAAAGGAAAATGCAATTAGAGCATCCACCTCAAATTTTAATTTCTACGCCAGAGCAAATCGGTGCTATGTTAGTAGGAAAGAGATTTAAAGAGCATCTGAAAAACATAAAATATATTGTCATTGATGAGATCCATGAGATTGTGAATAGTAAAAGGGGAGTCCAGCTAACAGTATCACTAGAAAGATTAAAAAGATATTGCGGCGAGCCGCAGATAGTAGCACTATCTGCTACTGTAGGCTCTCCAGAGATTGCTGCAAGATTCATTTTCTCTGATAAGAGCTATGAGATAGTTAATGCCATTTCTCCTAAAGATGTTCAGGTAAAAGTTGAAAGTCCTTATCCTAATAAGGAAGATAAAATAATAGCTGAAAAAATATTTATCGGGAGCTCTGTAGTAGCAAGATTAAGAAGAATCCGAGATTTGATTTTAGAGCATCACTCTACTCTAGTTTTTACTAACACCAGAGAGGCTGCAGAGATTCTATCTTCAAGACTAAGGATGTTTGACAAGAATCTGCAACACGAGATTCACCATTCTTCGTTAAGCAAGGATGTTAGGATACAGGCTGAAAAGGATTTCAAAGAAGAGAAATTAAAAAGCATTATTTGCATTTCAGGTGATACTGATATTCTTCTTGCTGACGGCTCATGGAAAACTATTAATGATATTCATGAAGATAATCTAAAAGTAGCTTCTCTTAATACCAATTTAAAGTTAGAACTAGATAAAACACCAAAAATTATCGAAACTGGCATAGAAAGAACTATAAAAATCATTACAAAGCATGGATTTGAATTAGAATGCACAAAGGAACATCAATTTCTTACAATTAATAATGGAAATTTAGAATGGATAAAAGCAGAGAACCTTGAAATTGGACAGAATGTTGCAATAATTAGGCAAAATCCATTTGAATCAAAAGAGAAAAGTTTCTATTTTATACTTCCTGACAACCTTTATGTACAAATATCTGATAAACTTTTTAATAAAATTAAACGGGCTATAAAAGAAAAATATAAAAAATATGATGATTTTTCAGTAGAAACTGGAATAGGCTTACATAAATTAAGGCATTTTCTGGCAGGTAAAAAAACAAATCAATCTATAGAAAGACTAGAAAAAATTGTAAAAAGACTCAATATTGATTCGGAAGAACTTTATAATGAAATTGTTTTAATAGGCAGTAGAAATTATACAAGACATATAATACCTAAAAAAATTTCACCGGCTTTTTGCAGATTGATAGGATTTCTTCTTGCAGATGGAACTGTTACAAGGAAAGATATGCTAAGGCTTTTTAATAAAAATAGAGAACTTCTTATAAAATATAAGAAAATTTTAAAAGATGAATTTGCTATCAATAGCACAATATTAAAAGGACAGAATTGTTTGGTTTTACAAACTCATGCAACATGGTTATGTAATACTCTTAAAAATATAGGGGTTAAGGTTGGGAGAAAAGCTAGAATTGTAGAGATACCAAAAATTATCTTTCAACTCCCAAAAAAACATCAAATTGATTTTTTAAACGGATATTTTGATGGTGACGGTTGTTTTCAAAATTCTTATGATAGAACTTATTCAATACTATTTACAACTTATAGCAAGAAAATGGCTCAGGATATACAACTCCTATTGTTAACATTAGATATTATTTCATCAATAAGACATACTAATAAAAAAGATGATTATACAGTTGCTATACTTGGTGGTGAAAATCTAAGAAACTTTATTATAAAATCTAAAATATGGAAAAATAAATTAAAGATGAATGTATTGGGTAAAGGATACTGTAATGAAGATGTAATACCATCTATTGGTAATTTATTAAAAAACCTTCGAAATGAGGTAAATGTAAGTACATATTTTATGCAAACTAAAAACAAATTGAATCCTTATAGATATGAAATTGGTGAAAGAAATATTTCCAGAAAACAGCTTCTAAATTTGATAAAGGTTTATGTTGAGTATGGAAAAATCTACAAAATATTAAAATTACTTGTTAATTCAGATATTTTTTGGGATAATGTTGGAAAAATTGAAGAGGGCAAAATTTGTAAAGTTTATGATGTTTTAAACACAAAAAATTCAAATTTTATAGCAAATGGATTTATTGTACATAACTGCACTTCATCTTTGCAACTTGGCATAGATATCGGTAGCATTGATCTAGTCTTGCAGTATCAATCACCAAGAACAGTCACACAGTTCTTGCAAAGGTCTGGCCGTTCTGGTCATGGTGTAGGCAAGGTTTCAAAAAGTTTTATAATCTCAAGTGAAGGAGATGATATATTCGAGTCTGTTGTCATTGCTAGAAAGGCGCTGAAAGGAGAACTAGAGCAGTTAAAAATACATAGAAATTCCTTGGATGTTCTAACACAACAACTAATCGGCTTGACAATAGAAGATTATAATATAGACCCTAAAATAACATTTGATTTGATAAGAAAGGCTTATCCATTCAAAAGTTTAAGAGAAGAAGATTTTAACTCTCTTGTAAATTTTTTAACTAATCAACTAAGATTGATATTTTCAGACAATGGAATTAAAAGGAGAAGAAGAGCATTTGAGTATTATTTTGAAAATCTATCTGTTATTCCTAATCAAAAAAGCTATAAAGTATTGGATACGACATCGAACAGCTTTGTCGGTACCTTAGACGAGGAATTCATAGCCTCTCATGGAGATGTAGGATCCAGTTTTATTGTTAAAGGAAGACCTTGGAAGATTCTATCAATAGAAAATGATAAAGTCTTTGTCGAATCAGTAGATGACATCGAGTCTGCAATACCTGCTTGGGAAGGAGAATTGATACCTGTTCCATTTGACGTTGCTCAAGAAGTTGGAGCACTTAGGAGAGAAATTAAAAAAATGCTTATGGAAAATATGAAAAACAATGAAATTATTGAAAGACTTAAAAATTCTTATCCGATCTCTTCGCAAACAGCAGTAAAAATGGTCCAAATTCTGAAAAACCAGATAAAGAAATATCCTTTACCTGATGAAAAGAACATTTTGATAGAAAAGTTCAATGAGTATGTTGTCTTGCATTCCTTGTTCGGCAGCTTGGTCAATGAAACATTGTCCCGTTTCATATCTGCCATACTTTCTGCAGATTATGGCGAGATAATAACTAGCAAGACAGACCCTTATAGAATAATAATTAAGGGCTGTAGCGTCGATGACGTCAAAAAGGTTTTACTTAATTACAAGCCTGAAGACATTGAAGTTATTCTTGAAAAGTCTTTGCCGCGATCTTCTTTGTTTAAGCTTAGGTTTATTCATGTAGCCAAAAGATTTGGGGCAATAAGCAAGAAAGCTAGCTTCGAATCGATAAACATTGATAGGATGATAGACGCTTATTGGAACTCACCGATACATAAGGAAACTATGCAAGAGTTATTCATAGAAAAGCTTGATATAGAAAAGGCAAAGGAAATTATACAGAAGATACAAGACAAAGAAATTAAGATTCAAAGCTTAGAAGGTCTATCACCACTAGCTGAGATGGGATTCAGATATGAGCTGCAGGATGTGGCAAGACCTGAGAGACCAGAAAAAGAGATTTTTAAGATATTCAAGAACAGACTCTTGAATTCAAAAGTAAGACTGCTCTGTATTAACTGTGGCAAGTACTCGATCACAGAAACTGTAAAAGACATCGAAGACTTGAGATGCAGGATATGCCAATCAAAGCTAATAGCTGTTCTCAAGCCTCATAGGGAGGAAGCTCAGAATATTGTTAAGAAGTGGCTCAAAGGAGCAGAGCTGACAGATGAAGAAAAGGAAAAGTTGGAATTCATCAAAAAGTCTGCAGACCTTGCAATAGTCTATAACAAAGATGCTGCCATAGCTCTAGCGGGAAGAGGAATAGGACC
>CAZYZB010000001.1:0-6787 GCA_964651405.1 uncultured archaeon | reverse complement strand
GGAAAGACTGTTATTTGCTTAGATTACGATTTTGAACCCTATTTCTACATCTTGCCTAAGCAAGGTAAAGATAGTGAAGTAAAGAAGAGAGTCGAAGGAATAAAATCTATTAAAATAAGAAGGGTTGAAACAGTTGAAAAAATATTATCTGGAGTGAAAAGAAATTTTGTAAAAGTATTTTGCTTTCTTTCAACTGATGTTCCAAAAGTTAGAGATATAGTAAAAGGATGGAAAGAATTGATTGAAGAAGAGTATGAATACTCAATAAATTTCTACAAAAGATACATGATAGATAACCAGATAGAGAATTGGATAGATGTCGAAGGAAAGGAAATAAAAAAGAATTATAAAGCAGATAAAATCATTAAGATTGAAAGAATAAAAGCAATACGCTCAGATGAAATGCCTGAATTGAAATTGATGTCATTTGATATTGAAACCGTGGAAGAAAGCGGAAAACAGAAAATTGTCATGCTTTCAATGAAATCAAAAAACTTTGAAAAGGTTCTAACATATAAAAAAGACAAGCATTATGGGAAGTATGTAGACGTTGTAAAGGACGAGAAAGAGCTTTTAGAGAAGTTTGTTGAGTATACAAACGAGCAAGATTGTGATATGTTATTAGGCTTTAATTCAGACCTTTTTGATATGCAAGTCATCCAACAGCGAGCCTCTGAGTTGAAAGTTAATTTAAAATTATCAAGAGATTTCTCTAGCTTAAAGTTTTCAAGAAGAGCAAGGATATCATCAGCAAGATTCAAAGGTCTCGTCCATATTGATTTGTTTGAATTCATAAGCAATGTGATTTCTCCACAACTGCAAACAGAAGTTCTAAGCTTAGATGCTGTCTCAGCTGAACTTTTAGGAGATAGAAAGATTGAGATAGAGTATGAAGAGATTTTAGAATCTTGGAGAAAAGGAAAGGACCTAGGAAAACTTGCTGAGTATTGTCTAAAGGATTCAGAACTGACTCTAAGACTTGGCGAGTTTATCTTTCCTCAAATATATGAACTGTCAGAATTGTCTGGACAGCTACTGTTTGATGTTTCTAGGATGACTTACTCTCAGCTAGTTGAATGGCATCTATCAAAAAGAGCATTCGCAATGAACATAATAATTCCAAACCAGCCAAAATGGGAAGATATACAAGATAGAAGAGAAGTTTCTCCTTATGCTGGAGGATTCGTCAAGGAACCGATAGCAGGCCTGCATGAAGACTTAGCTGTAATGGATTTTAGAAGTCTGTATCCTTCTATCATAGCTACGTTTAACATTTCTCCTGAAACTTTAAACTGTAATTGCAAGGAAAGATATGATGTTCCTGATACAAAGTATTGGTTTTGCAAAAAATGTAAAGGCTTTGTTTCTACAGTCATTAAGGAATTGATAGAGAAGAGAGCAGGAATAAAAGAAGAAATGAAAAACTTAAAGAAAGATTCTGAGGAATGGAACAGAATAAACAATGAGCAATTTGCAGTAAAGACTGTAGCTAATGCAACCTACGGTTACTTCGGTTTTGCAGGTTCCAAATGGTACTGTAGAGAGTGTGCAGAGTCTTCAGCTGCATTTGGAAGATTTTATATTAGAAAAGTTATTTATGAAGCTGAAAAAGAAGGTTTTACTGTCATTTATGCAGATACTGATTCTATGTTTGTAAAAACCACAGGAGATTTGAAGAATAAAGTTGGAAAATTCTTAGAAAAAATGAATAAGGAACTTCCTGGAATAATTGAACTGAATCTGCAAGGTATCTACAGACGTGGAATATTCATACCTAGAGGAATCGGACCAGGTACTGCAAAGAAGCGCTATGCATTGATAGATGAGAAAGGTGTTCTAACCATTCGTGGTCTGGAAAAGGTAAGAAGGGATTGGAGCAATGTAGCAAAAGATACACAAGAAAAGGTTTTAAGATTGATTCTAGAGAAAGAGGATGTTAAAGGCTCGGTAAAATATGTGAAAGATGTTGTTAAAAAACTAAAAGAGAAAAAAATTCCTTTGAAGGACTTGATAATTATAGAGCAGCTGACAAAGCCTTTGTCTGAATACAAAGTAATTGGACCGCATGTTGTTGCTGCTATGAAAATAAAGGAAAGAGGAAGACCTCTTGGTGAAGGAATGCCAATAATGTTTATTATAACTAAAGGAAAAGGCTCTATTTCTGAAAAAGCAGAGCCTTTTGAAGACGTAAGTATCAAGGATGTTGATAACGATTATTACATCACTCATCAAATTGTCCCAGCAGCTCTGAGAGTCTTAACTGTTTTAGGAGTAACAGAAGAAGAACTGCTTGGAGAAAGTTTGAAGAGTTTTTTAAAATGATTCTATGAAAACTGGCATTGCTGATTTACCTCTCCACTATGGCTCTTGCCCTAGATGGTTATTTGGAAGAATGAAAAATCTAGGTAAATCTATAAGCGAGATAATTATTTTAGAATTTGGAAAAGATGGTTATCCTTATCCTGTTGATAGAAAAACTTATGATAAGTCAATAGAAATTCTAAGTTGCTTTAGAAAATGCAAAAATAGGAAACAAGGAAAAGATTGAAGCAATAAAAAGATTAAATAGTTTTATACCAAATGATTTTAAATAAGAAAGTGAACTAAATATTATGGGAAAATTGAATTTTTTAATTATTTTGTTTACATTAATGATATTTCTATCAAAGATAGCGGTTGCAGATGACTGGCTAACTAATTATTATTTTGATAATCCTTCTTACGTTTTTGATACTGGAACTAAGATAAATGCTTTCATAAGTGAATCGCCAGATAATTGGAAATGGGGTTATTCATGTTATAACTGGGATAATAGTGGTGCTTCTTATCCGTTGAGCTCATGCCGTGTGAATTCTTACTACGCCGGGTCATCAGATTATAATGTTCAATTAGAAGGGACTAATAGTGTATTAGGTAAGACTGGAGTTGTAAAATTAGTACAAGGAAATGTTTGGGGAGGCTCAGTACTTTGGTATACACCTCCAATAGCTTCAATAACTCATGGAAATTACTATATAGACGCATGGTATAATGTAAAAAGCACTTCTGGACCACTCAGTAATCTTATGTTTGATGTTTGGTTGAAAGATACATCAACTGGAAGAATAATGGTCCTTGATTTGATGTTCTATACTTGGTGGACACGTGATCCTTGGTGGGATGGTAGTGTTTTCCATTATCAGGCTTATGTATGTGGTACTGGTTTAGGAGGTTGGTATCATTGCAATCTTAATCTAAACGGTTATATCGATTCTGCAATTTATGCAGCAAAATCGCAAGGTATTAATTTTGACAGAAGATCAACCTATATTTATCAGACAGAAATATTAAATGAACTATTCACAGGTGGTAGTGCATCAATGGATGTAGGTTCATTTAGATTAAATTGGCAACCATGTTCAGCTTCTGGTGAAGAGTGCGGAACTGGTTGTTGCTCTGGTTTGGTTTGTTTAACTGCTTATCCAAATAGAAAATACTGTTCTGTTCCTCCTTCTGGCAGCGGCAGTTGCGCAGGCTCTCGTGGTCCAGGGTGTATAATGATGCGTGTGGGCCCAATACAATTACTTATAGTCATTATATTTGTTTTTGGTGCTTTCTCTTTAGCTATGTTCACATGCTTAATGATACTTGCTAACATAGATGATATGAAAAAACACCTAGAAAGATAGTTATCATGAAAATAAAATTAAAAAATTCAGCAATAGAAGTTGATTTAGCAAACACTTTTTGGAAAAGAATGATTGGCCTAAGCCTTTCTAAAAAGAAGAACATGTTCTTTACCCTACCGTATGAAACAAAATGGTCTTTATGGATGTTCCTAGTGAGATATCCTTTGAAAATGATTTTTATTGATGTGGATAAAGTTGTAATTGACATTAAAGAAGCTGAACCCTTATCTCTAAATCCTAGGACATGGAAAACTTATTTTCCTATAAAACCTTGCAAATACGTTTTAGAAACGCCGTTTGACTTGAAAGTTAAAGTTGGAGACAAGATAGATTGGTAACCTTGCTAAATTTTTATGTTAAACAATCTAACTGCGTTCTCAAAGAATATTTTATTGAATTCTTTCCTGCCTAATTTTAATCTTCTTATGAATTTAATGTAAAACTCATAATTTGTAAGTGGATAGTCTGTTCCAAACATTAGTTTATCGACATTGGTAATCTCATAGAATATACCTTCCATCATTGCCTTTGCTCTTCCCTTATAATATTTTTTGAACATCAAGTCTCCTTTGCCTGCAATAAATCCAGACAGGTCAGCATAGGCGTTCTTATTCTTATATAAGACTTCAACAGCATCCATTATCCATGGGTTGCCTAAATGACACAAAACAAAGTTTATATTTGGAAATGATGCTGCCACTTCATCGACATTCAAAGGCTGTGAATATTTTAACATGGATCTTGGGTCATTTGTATCTCCTGTGTGTATGAGTACTGGCACTTTGGTTTTCTGTGCTAGCTCATAAATCGGAATGCACTCTTTTTGGCCTGGATAGAAAAATTCATATCCTGGAAATAGCTTGATTGCCTTGAAAGTTCCCTTCTTGATGTCGTCCTCCATTTTAGCCAAGTCTCCAGGCTTGTACTTGATTGGATTTACCGTGCATACACCAATAAAAATATCAGGGTTTTCTAAAACAAGCTTTTTTATTTTCTCATTATCAGAAACGAAGTTTTCGCCTGTTTCTTCAGGTATGGCAACAGCCTTTAATATATTATATTTTTTAAAGTCCTTTCGAAGGCCGTTTAATGTAAAGTCTATGCCTGATTCCTTGGCAGATGCGATTGATTCCACATTATCAAAAATAGGATGCATGTGAGCATCTATAATCCTATAATCCATGATAATATTTGAAAAGGATTTATATTAAAGTTTAGATAAAAGGGTTATGGAAAATGATGTCCTAGAAAAATACATAAAAGCAGGGGAAATCGCTGCACAAGTCTTAAATTTCGCTAAAAATATTGTTAAGGAAGAAATGCTTGTTGTTGAACTTGCAGAAAGCATAGAGAAAAAAATATTTGAATTAGGAGCAAAACCTGCTTTTCCTGTTAATATTTCTTTGAACGACTTGGCTGCTCATTATCATCCCGCATTAAATGATAAGTTAGCAATTAAGGAAGAGGATTATGTAAAGATAGATATTGGCGTCCACGTTGACGGCTATATTGGAGATACAGCTGCTACTGTTAGACTAGCTGGAAAAGATAGATTAATAGAATGCTCTGAGAAAATGCTTGACAATGCAATAAAGATAATAAGGCCTGGAATAACCATTGGTGAGATTGGAGAAACGATTGAGAATATCTCAAAGGAGTTTGGGTTTAACCCAATAAGAAACCTGACTGGTCATAGCTTGGACCGTTTTGATGTTCATGCAGGAATGACTATTCCAAATATTAAGAATGATTCAAAATATCAGCTAAGGGAAGATGAAATTTATGCCATCGAACCTTTTTGCACAACAGGCAATGGGCTTGTGAAAGAATCAGGCTCAGCGTTAATATTCAGGTGGATCGTAGACAGACCAACAAGAATGATAGAAGCTAGGAAGATTATGGAAATGGCAAGGGATAAGTATGAAAGACTTCCTTTTGCAAAAAGATGGATCCAAAAGGAGATTTCTCCACTAAAAGTTGAACTTGCTTTGAAGGAATTGTTGGCAGTCAACGCCTTGTATGGCTATCAGCCGCTAAGGGAAGTTTCCAACAAGCCAGTCGCCCAGTCCGAACACAGCATTATAGTCAAGGACAAACCAATTATCCTAACATCTTTAAAATAAAGTTAAGAACTGTCTTTACTATCTCCTTAGCTAATGCCAAACCAGTTATTCCAACTTTTATAAAAAAACCAGTTATTCCAGTGTCTGGAAGTTTTATGGTTGTAGCAAGCAACAGAATAATCAATAAGATGATAACAGCCTTCTTCATAGATAAAAATATATATTTGTTGTAATTAAACTTTTTCTTTCTTTTCTTTTTCTTCTTTCTTAACATGTATTACAATTCTAGTGCCCCTGTACTTGGAAAACTTATCTTTTATAGAAGAGAATAAAGGTTTTTTCTCTTTAGATACTTCTTTTTTTGTTTGAGCCTTACCACTTAGGCTACCTGTAAGAAATTCAGTTATATTGCTTCTAAACAAAAAGACTAGTCCAGATGCTATCAAGCCAGCAAACAAGACTATGTTCCTAAAGTATTCCGGTTTTATTAAGAGGCCTGTTAGAAAAGTTAGAAAGTTATTGTTTTCATTCACATTGCTTCCAGTTGTAATATTCGTCTCATTTGCCGTAGCATTAGTAACATTAGTTTCATTCTGAGTTTGATTACCTTGAGTCTCATTTTGTTGTGCATGTTCACTCGGTACTGTTAGTGTTATTGTTGTTTGTCTTGTTATTTTGTTTAAGCTAAAATCTTTCCCACTGGCAGTAAAAACTATAGCATAGATTTTTCTTTCTGCATCGCTAGGAACTTTTAAAGTTAGTTGCGTTGCGTTAGTTCCGCCATCATGTCGTAGTCTAGATACAAGAGTCTTGTCAAGGCTATACCAAGAAGAGTTTATTCCAGAAACTGAAAGGTTAATGTTTATTATATCATAGCTGAATGCGTTACTTAACGTAAGTGTGACTATCTTGCTTGTGTTTGGTTCCATGGTCACGCTATAACTGGAAGATGTGATTGTAAAGCTACCTGTAGTGTTTTGTGTTGGTGTGGTACCTGAATTTTGACCTGGAGTTAAAGTTGCTGGACCAACTATTAAGTTATTAGAAATTGAATAA